>ONVT01000036.1 GCA_900321365.1 uncultured Eubacteriales bacterium
ATCTTTCCTTCCAGATCCTCCAGCGAGGAAATGCCGGAGTCGCTTGCCGTGACGATCACCTGGCTGTTGTCTACATAAGGAACCGAGAATGTATAATCATCCTCTCTTCCGTTCACCGTGAATCCGTTCCAGATGCAGTCGATATTGCCGGAATCCAGCTCCATATCCTTCGAATCCCAGTCGATCGGCATCGGGACCATCTCCCAGCCCTCAATGTCACAGACCGCCGCGGCCAGCTCAAGGTCAAAGCCGGTGTAATCACCGTTGTCATCCATATAACCGTACGGCGGATACTCGGCGTCGAATCCGACGACAAGCGTTCCTTCTGTCGCAAGACCGGTTTCATCCGCAAAGGAAACCATTCCCAGTGAGGTTACTGCCATTGCCGCACAAAGTGCACCAGCAAGAATCTTCTTCATAATCTTCTCCATTCCTCCATTTCTCTTCGATACCGCTTTAACGCAATAAAGCATTAAGATGGTATCACGGCACAGGAGGAATGTCAAGAATCTTACGAATTGAGTCCCGCGACTTTCTCGATGGCGTTCAGGATATTCTCGTAGCCCGTGCAGCGGCACAGGTGGCCGGCGATGAGCTTGCGCAGCTCCTCACGGGAATACTTCCTGCCGGTGCCGACGATCTCGACCGCGGTCATGATCAGGCCGGGGGTACAGAAGCCGCACTGCACGGCCGCTTCGTCGATAAACGCCTGCTGGATCGGGTTCAGTTCACCGTTCGGCCCCTTCAGCCCTTCGGTTGTCAGGATATGCTTTCCGTCCGCCCACATTGTCAGGTAGAGGCAGGTGTCCACTGCCACGCCGTCAATCAGCACAGTGCAGGCACCGCATTCACCGACGCCGCAGCCCTTCTTCACAGAGGTCAGGTTCAGCTTTTCCCGGAGCGTCTCGAGAAGGTTCTCCCTGGGATCAACCGCCAGCTCAACTTCATTTCCATTGACCCACATATGTATGATTTTCAGCATAACGGATCACCGCCTTTCTTCGCCGGGCTTTGCCGCGCCGGGTGCTTCGTGGTTCAGGGAGCGCCGGATCGCCTCTCTGAGAGCACGGCGGGCAAGCTCAGAGATCAGCTGCAGGCGGAACTCCTTTGAGGCTCTCCAGGAAGATCTGGGATTGACTTCATCGAGGACGAGAGTCCCGATCAGCTCATAGATCCCCTCATCCTCCACACTCTTCCCGGCAAGCGCGGCCTCTGTATTCGGACAGCGGATGGGAGTCGGGGCAGCAACGCCGTACCCGATCCTCGCCTCTTCTATCGTCTTCAGGGATTCGTCCAGCCGGACCCGCACGCAGCAGCCAAGGGTCGCAATCTCCATGGCGGCGCGCTTCCCATATTTCATGTAGCAGCCCGTAAAACCGACATAGTCCTCCGGCCTGATCTCAAATGCCCTGCACACCTCGTCATGGCGGCGGACCGTTTTTCCCGGACCGGTATAGAATTCCGTCACCGGAACCCTGCGGACGCCGTCCACGCCCTGGAGCACCACCACGGCGTTGAGCGTCTGCATCGTCGCAGCCGAATCAGCCGACGTGGCTCCGTTGCAGATATTCCCGCCGATCGTTCCCTGGTTGCGCACCTGGGGACCGCCGACAGTATCGACCGCCTCCCCCAGATAAGGGATGTATTTTTGGATCAGGGGATTGTATGTCAGGTCGGTAAAACAGGTTGCAGGGCCGATCTCAAGGGTGGAGTCCGGAAGGACCTTCACCCCGTGGAGGGAAGGAATCTCATGGATGCTCACAAGGCTTCCGCCCGCTCCCTTTCCGTCCCTGAGCTTGACAAGCACATCCGTTCCGCCGCTGATGATCTCGGCGTTCTCATGCTCGCTGAGCAGACGGACGGCGTCTTCCACTGACTTCGCTTCAAAATACTGCTCGATATCAAACATAAATCTCTCTCCTCAGATCAGTCCGGCTTCCTTGAAGGCCGCCACCAGTTTCTGCTGTGTCATCGGGATCTCTTTCATGGAAACGCCGGTCGCATGCAGGATCGCGTTGCGGATCGCCGGGGCAACCGGGATCGCGGGCGGCTCGCCGAGCGCCTTGTTTCCGTAGGGCCCCATCGGGTCGTCCATTTCCAGGAACTCGACATGGTAATCCGGGCAGTCCATCGCCGTCGGGATCTTGAAATCAAGCAGGTTCGCGTTCAGCGGGCGTCCCTTCTCATTGTACAGAAGCTCCTCCGTCAGCGCGTAGCCGATTCCCATCGACATGCCCCCATGGACCTGCGCTTCAGCCAGCTTCGGATTCAGGAGAGTTCCGGAATCATGCACATTGATGATGTTGTTGATCTTCACCTTGCCCAGCGGCATGTCAACCTCCAGGTCAACGAAACAGCAGCCGGACGCGAATGTATTCTCCTTACACTGGTTCGTGACCTCGGCCGTGATATGCTCGGACCGGTCAAGCGAGTAAAATGCGTTCATCGCCAGGTCCTTCATGCTCAGCAGCACTTCTCCGGGCTTCACGTCCTTCTCTACGCCGGTATCCCTGAGGATCGCCGCTTCTCCGTTCGGAAGGTCGTGGATGTCGTACTCCTTCACCTTTCCGTCCAGCCATGCGCTGTACTTCGCGGACTCGCCGGCAGACCCGTCGTTTCGACTGTTATCGATGTAGGAACCGCCAAACGCAAGCTTGCGCGCATTGAGCACCGCAGGGTTCTCCTCTCCGCCGGCCGCCGCGGAAGCATCCGCTTTGGTGTCTGCACCATCCTGGGTGTGGATCTTCTCACAGATATTGTTCTGCCAGATCATCAGCTCATCCGCGTCGCGTCCCAGCATGTAGGAGGCGTAATCCAGGATCCGTGCCCTCAGTTCAAGGGCGCATTTCTTGACAGCCTTGCCCGTCACAAAGCTCTGGCGGGACGCGTAGGCACCGGTGTCAAAAGGCGCGACGTCCGTATCCTGTGTCGAAACAATATACACATTGTCCATGGTGATGCCGGTCGTCTCAGAGGCCATCTGCGAGAATACCGTGTCCGCCCCCTGTCCGATCTCGGTGGCGCTCAGTTCGACCTGGATCGATCCGTCCTGGTTCAGGATCATACGGGCGCTCGAAGTTTCCAGGGAGATCGGGTAGACGCCGACCTTATACATAAAGATACTCATTCCGACTCCCCGCCGGACAGGCCCTGTCTGATTCGCGTACTCTCTGCGCTTCTCATCCCAGTGGATGAACTCCGCGCCCCGTTTCATGCACTCCTTCAGGCTGTAGGAATAATAGGTGATGCCGTTGCTTGCGACGAATCCCGGCGGAACACAGTTCTCCATACGGAACTTCAGGGGATCGAAGCCTCCCTTATAACAGATGTCGTCGGTCAGGGCATCCGCCAGGAAGGCCGCCTGCGGGACGCCATAGGCACGCATGGCGCCGGACACCGCAGATGAAGTATAAACAGAATATCCATCCGAACGGCATCCGTACTCATCATGCATGATGTCCTTAAAGTTCGTCGTGATACCGCCGGTGATCGCATGCCCGTGCGATGCGTAGGCCCCCTTGTTGGTGTAGATATCGCCCTCTCTTGCCAGAAGCTTTCCGTCCTTTGTCGCCAGCGCGCGGAGCACGCCCTTGGCGGCATGGCGCGTCCTTGTCTGGGAGATGCACTCCTCCCTGCTCAGCTCCAGGCACACACACCGTCCGCCGCAGACAATCGACAGGTACGCGTTCAACGGTTCGTCCAGGACGTCCTGCTTGTTGCCGAAGCCGCCGCCGATGTAGGGCTTGATCACGCGGACTCTGCCCACCGGCCAGCCCAGCGCCTGAGAGATTACCCTGCGCGTGATGTGCGGAATCTGGGTGGAGGAGATGACCGTCACCTTTCCGTTGGTATCGACATAGGCCCAGCTCGTACAGACCTCAATGTGGCAGTGGGAAATCCTCGGCGTCCGGTAGGTCCCTTCCACCTCGATCAGGTTCTCTTCCCCATACTCTTCCACCGCCCTTTCCTTCGCCTTGTCATAGTCGAAGTCCGGAGAAGTCTTAAAGGAAGTATGCACAAAGATGTTGTCCTTGCGGATGTCCGGGTGCAGCGGGGTGGCTCCCGGCGCGAGCGCCTCCTCGATGGTCGGGATGGGATCATATTCCTCATACTCCACCCTGACAAGGCGCGCGGCCCGCTCCGCCGCGACATTGTCCGTCGCGACCACGGCGGCAATCTCATCCCCCCACTGGCGCACTCTCGTGTTCAGGAGCTTCCGGTCAGGGACGTCCTGGTGCGCCGCCTCGACGGACCATGGATGCCCGGCGGTCGGAAACTGGATATCCGGGACATCAAAACACGTCACAATCTTCACAACACCGGGAACCTTTTCCGCCTCGCTGATGTCAATCGACTTCACGAGGCCGTTCGCGATCGTGGAACGCACGACCTTTGCCTGGAGGCAGTCCTTCGGCATGAGGTCGTTCGTATACTTCGCCTCTCCCGTGACCTTTCCCCGGGCGTCAACCCTGGTAAAACTCTTTCCTACTGTTTCCATACGCGTTTTTCCTTCCATATGACTGGATACTATGGATACTGTTCCTGGCCGGCTGCAGCTTCAGGATCCTGATGACCTGTGGCTTCCGGTCATAATACCTCCTATCTCTCGTCCACTGCCCTGCGCGCGGCGAAGCCGGTCAGCTCCTGCACCACGGCGCCTCCGATCGAGCGGGCCTTGTCCGAGATCGTAAAACAGTTTTCACGTTCCTCTTTTCTGGGGTCAACATCCGCGATCTTGAACCCCTCCGTGACAGAAAATCCGTCCCGGATCAGTCCCCTGAGCAGTCCGTCAAAAGGAGCGCTCACCGGAACTTCATCTGAGCCATCAGGCGGCCTGACCGCGCCGATCGTCTGACCCCCGCTCACGAGATCCCCGATCTGCGCCATCGCGTGGAACACGCCCCGCGCGGGGCTGTGAATCACACGGTCCGCGGCATGTCCCGCGATCATTCCCGGCACGCCGGTATTCGGAATGGCGCTGCCCTGTGTGATCGGCCTGGCAAGCATGTGGCCTCTCATCGTTTCGATCACCACGTCACAGTCAATCCCCGCGGTAAACCCCGGCCCGAGCGCGATTACAAACGGAGCCATGTCCTTTGTCGTTCCGAGATTTTTCTTTGCAAGGACCGCATCCACGACCGCAGTGAGAAACAGGTGCCTTCCTCCCCCCTCGAGGGTCGTCAGGCCGGTATCCCATTCACTGTACTTCTCCTCTGTGTCGATCATATCCCGGATGGCGTGTCCCTCCGGATCCACCATCAGCGCAATCTGGTCCTGGAACAGAAGATACTGCGCCTCATCCAGGTTCCGGGCAAGCTGCACCGTCAGATCCTCGACCGTGGCGCTTCCCTCATAGACCGCTTCCGACAGGGCCACCGTCCTGCGGATCGCGCTCGGATGCTCACTCTCCAGGATCAGGACAGGGTATCCTGCGCGCCTGAGCGCCCAGATCGTTCCCGTGGCAATGTCTCCGCCTCCCCGTACGATCACCAGCTGATCTGTTACCAACTCCGCCTCCTTTAAGACCTGTACATAAATACCTTTTACATCTTGCCTGTCATTTCTTTCGATTGTACCAGGCAAAAACCTTTACATAGTCAGAAGAACTCCGGCAGGCCGCGCTTCACGTACCGGCCCTGGTTCTCACATACGACCTGTCCGTCCCGCGCGACCAGAGTTCCCCTGAGATAGACCGCGTCGATCGTGCAGGAAAGCTCCAGCCCCTCAAGCGGTGCGTAGTCGCATGCTGATACCTGTGTCTTCGCGCTCACTGTCCGGCTCTTATTCGGATCCAGAATCACAATGTCTGCGTCCGATCCGACCGACAGTGTGCCTTTTAGAGGATACATTCCATAGAGTCTCGCGGGATTCTCGCTCAGCACCTCGCACATCTTTTCTTTGGTGATGCGCCCCTTCGCGACTCCCTCGGAATACAGGACGACTCCCCTGGTCTCGGCGCCGGGCATTCCTCCCGGAATCTTCCTGAAGTCTCCTTCTCCCAGTTTCTTCTGTTCCACCGTAAATGAGCAGTGGTCCGTCGCAACTGTCTGGATCTCGCCGTCCCGGATCGCTTTCCACAGGGCATCCTGGTCTGATTTCTTCCGAAGCGGAGGAGCACAGACATACTTTGACGCCTCTTCATAGGTATCTCTCTCATAGAGCGAGTCGTCCATCACCAGGTACTGAGGGCAGGTCTCCACATAGACCTTCTGTCCCCGCCTGCGCGCCGCGCGGATCTCTTCCAGGCCTTCCTCACAGGTAAGATGCACATCGATCACAGGCTCGTCCGCGACCTCTGCCAGATGACAGTACCTTCCGATCGCCTCCGCCTCCGCGGCGGCAGGCCTGGTGAGATAATGGGAACTCACCGCCTTCATCTTCTCCGGATCTGACGCGAATTCCTCCCGCAGCGCGTCGATCAGGCCGCTGTTCTCACAGTGGCAGCCCGTTGTCGTACCGCATTCCTTCAGTCTCTGGAGCACCTTCAGGATCGTCGCGTCGTCGACCTTCGTGTCATACGTCATATAGATCTTGAAGGTTGTCGCACCTCGCCCGATCATATCTTCTATCTCGGCAGAGATGGAATCGTTCCACTCGGTGATCGTCTGATGGAACCCGAAATCGCACGAGCAGAGCGCCCCTGCCTTCTGAAACCAGTTGTCGAGCCCTTCATTCAGCGTCTCACCCGGATAAGCCGTTCCGAAATCTATGATCGTCGTGGTTCCGCCCGCGGCCTCAGCCTTCGTACCCGAAGCAAAGTCGTCGACCGTGACCGTCCCTGCGACATGCAGGTCAAAATGCGTATGCGCGTCGATGAATCCGGGAAAAACCAGTTTGCTCTCCGCGTCCACTACAGTGCAGCCCTCCGGCGCGCTGATGTTCTCTTCGATCCGGACGATCTTCTCCCCGTCGACCAGAAGATCCGCCCTCCGGCTTCCCTTCGGCGAGACGAGTGTGCCGTTCTTAACGAGGAACATATCACACCTCCCTTGGAATTCATAAGAAAACATAATGCATCTCTTTTACAACATGAACAAAAAATCCTTCCAAACGAAGAATTCTTTCGGAAAATTGGCGAGGCAAGGCTTGTCCATGCCTCTTTTCTGTTGTAAAATCTGGATATAAATTAGCACATTTCACAGGATTAGTAAACAATAATGGTAGTGATTGCAGTGTAATTGCTGCTTATCGTTACATGTTACACCACCACAACCCGCTCCTGCTGATGGCACTTCGCGTAGACAGTCCCACAGCCGCGGTATGGCGTGGTGCGGCTTGTAGCTGCGTATCAAAACAGGAGGATACTGTATGGAACATATGGACAAACGGACGCTGAGCCGCATGATCGACGCTGCCATGCACAGAATCCCGGCTGATCTGGTCATTTACAACTGTAACATCGTAGATGTCTGCGGCGGAACCATCCGGAAGGATTCCATCGCGATCAGCGAAGGACATATCGTAGGCTTCGGAGATGACTACCGCGGGCAGGAGGAATACGACGCGAAGGGCGCCTATGCCGCCCCCGGACTGATTGACGCCCACATCCACATCGAATCATCCTACACCACGCCGGAGGAGTTCGGCCGCATGGTTGTTCCCTGCGGGACGACAACCGTGATCGCGGATCCCCACGAGATTGTGAACGTCTACGGCCTGGAAGGCTTTAACTATATGATCCGCGCAGCGGAAAAGACCGAGCTGTCGGTACGGTACATGATCCCCAGCTGCGTTCCCGCGACACCCCTCGAAGACTCCGGCGCGATCGTGAACGCATTTGACATGCAGTGGCCGATGGGCGACCGGCATGTTCCCGGGCTTGGCGAATTCATGGACTATGTCAGCGTTGTCAACAAAGGGGATGAAGAGCTGAACAAGCTCCTGGTCGCCCTGAATATGCATAAGGTCATCGACGGACACTCCCCGGGGCTTACCGGCGCCGAGCTGAACGCTTACGCCGCGTCCGGAGTAAAGACAGATCATGAGTGCTCCACGATCAAAGAGATGGAGGAGCGGCTGCAGCGCGGCATGTACGTTCAGCTGCGAGACGGATCCGCCTGCCACGACCTGCAGTACCTGATCCCTGCGATCACCCCGTTTAACTATAAACGCTGCCTGCTCTGCTCGGACGACCGCCAGCCGAAGACGATCTTCGAGGACGGGCATATCGACAACCATCTGAGAATGCTCGTAAAGGCAGGCATCGATCCGGTCATAGCCATCTGCATGGCTTCGCTGAACGCCGCGGAATGCTACAAGCTCGAAGACCGCGGTATGATCGCTCCCGGCAAGAGAGCCGACATTGTCCTGTTCAACAACCTCGAGGAGTTCAGGGCGCAGACCGTATTCATCGAGGGAAAGAAGGTTGCGGAAAACGGCGCCTATCTTCTCCCCTATGACAAGGCGGCGACCTTCTCAGTCCGCGGCTCCATGCATGTCAAGCCGTTTACGATTGATCAGCTGAAGATGCACCTGACAGGAGACAAAGTCAGGGCCATTGAGATTGTGAAGGACGGCGTCACCACAAAAGAGGCTATCGTCACGGTAAAACGGGACGAGGACGGAGATTTCATCTTTGATCCCGCCCAGCCTGTGGCAAAGATTGCGGTAATTGAGCGTCATCACAACACCGGAAAGATCGGTCTGGGCTTCCTTAAGGATTACGGGATCCAGCGTGGCGCCGTCGCGCTGTCCGTCGCGCACGACTCCCACAACATTATCTGCGTGGGCGTGAGCAATGAGGAGATGTTCGCGGCAGTCAGCGCGCTGATTGAGCAGGAGGGCGGTTTCGTCCTGGTGGAGAACGGGGAAGTGATCGCCTCCCTGCCGCTTCCGATTGCCGGACTGATGAGCGACATGCCGGGCGAAGAGGTCGCAAAGCATCTGAAGAAGCTGCATGACACCGCCTATGAGAGGCTTGGAGTCAGCCATGAGGTCGAGCCGATCATGACGCTCTGCTTCATGAGCCTGATCGTCATCCCGGATCTGAAGATCACCACGAGAGGCATGTTCGACGTCAGGAAATTCGACTTCGTGCCGATTGAGGCGGAATGAGTGTTATGTCCTGACATCAACGTCTACGACATACTCCGGCGCAATCTGATAATAATATACCTTCCAGGGCTCCTGCTTCATGAGGCGCATCGCTCCGCGGTCGCCCCTCAGCTGCAGGAGCTTTTCCGCCTCTGCCTTCAGCAGAAATGCGCCCGGATTCGTTGTGATGTGCTCCTTTCCGAACTCCATGCATCCGAAGGCCTTCCCGGAGCCTGAAAACTGCCTGGCAAAACGGCGGATCTCTACCGCCGGAAGAAAGGGCATGTCTGCGGCAAAGAACATTACAGCATCTGCTCCCATGGCAAGAGCACTTTTCGTACCAAGTCGGATCGACGCCGAGATCCCTTCCCCGGCCTGATCGTTCCATACTGCCGCAATCCCCAGCGCACGAGTCTGCTGCATGATCTCCTCATACTGCGTCACTACAATGGCGTTTTCCCTGCCCATTGCCTCAGCAACATGGTCAAGACAATGGCGGTACAGCGGTTTTCCATGAAAAAGGTCAAGCAGCTTATTCCCCCCGTATCTTCTTCCGAAGCCTGAAGCCATCAGCACACAGGCAGTTCTGCCAGCCCTTTGGGGCATCCGGCTGAGCACGTAGCGTACCTGTGCCTTTGGGTACTTCTTTCGCAGCGGGCGGATATAATACTGCTCCGCAATCTCCTCCAGCATCTGCTCCGTCACCGTTTCCCGGCTGCTTCCCTCATACCGGTGGCAGACCACATCAAGCCTCCGTCCGATCGCATGAGCTCCCAAGACCACGACAATCTCATCGGTATCCGGCGGGATGACAGGCTCATTTTTACCCGGAATCTTCACCGGCATGCAGTGGCTCCCGTCCCCCTCCACAAGAACGACATCATACTCCCGGCAGATCCTGGCAAATGTCTCCTCATCCAAAGGCGCCAGCTTTCCCGAAGCCTCCTGTCTTCCGAAATAATCCGGACCGGGAGGAGTCTTCTCTGAGAAAGCGTTCCCAGGGGATGCATTTTCTGTGGAAGCGTTTTCAGAGGAAATGTTCTCAGTGAAAGCGTTCTCTGTCTCCGGAAACCGGACCCGGGGCGCCCAGATATGTGTCGTCGTCGTCATAGCGGCGCGTTTTCCCTGTCGCAGGTATTCCTGCGCCCTGCATTTGAGATATGTCGTCTTTCCCCCGGCGCCAACCGCCGTTATGATATAGGCCATTCTTTTCCCTGCTTCCGGTTTTCCGGGACTCCTTCCCTTAGGACCTGTACAGTAATAACTTATACATCCTGCCTGTCTGTTCCTGACGTTCTGCCTGTTGTGTCAAACCGGCTGCCTATCTCTCGATCCCGTCTCTCGCGGTTACTCCCCGGTCAAAGGGATGCTTCTCCCTGACGATCCGGGAGACATAGTCCGCCCGTTCCAGTATCGCTTCCGAGGGATTTCTCCCGGTCAGGATCACCTCCAGGTGATCCGGCCTGCTGTCCAGAAAGTCCGTCAGAAGCTTCTCCTCCATAAGGCCCGTGTTTACCGCGTACAGAACCTCATCCAGAAAAAGCACGTCAAAGGATTCCTCCCCTGCCTTCTGAAAGATCCTTGCAGCCTCCTTCCCGAGATACTCCCTCTCCTGCTCTTTCTGCGCCTCACTCATCCGGAAGCTGAAGCAGACTGTGCGCTTCTCATTCGCGAATGTCACATTCGGGCAGGATTCCAGAACGCGACGCTCATTTCCGCAGCCGTCCTTCATAAACTGGTAAATGAGCACCTTTAGGCCGGCACCCGCGGCCCGGCAGCACAGCCCCATCCCGCAGGTGGTCTTTCCCTTCCCGTCCCCATGATAAACATGTACCATTCCTCTGTTCTTCATCCTGTTCTCCGGCATCCTTCATTCTGCCTGTATGGATGGATCACTTTCAGCGATCCATCCCCTCCAGGGAAACTCCAAAAAACGATGCCTGCACCGGAAAAGGCCAGGCATCGTCATATTCATGTTCCTCATCACAGATGTTGGTTTTCCAGCATCTTCTTCAGGCGATCCCGCAGCCTTTGCTGCGTGAGCTGCTTTTCTCAGCTCCTCAGGATCTGCAGACAATTCCTTACAGACTGTCCGCGATATCAAGGTTCTCGCCCTTCAGGCCGACCTTTGCGCCGCCCTTTGCCTCAGGAGACTCGGCATGTGCCAGCAGCCACTTGTTCGTTGCGGTCAGGAACTCCTCCTCCGGATGCAGCGGTGCGTAAGCCTTCGTGTCGATATCCAGATTCGTTCCCTCAGACAGCACGACCAGCACCTGGAAGCCCTTCGCAGGATCCGCATGGCATGGCGCATAGTGCAGAGAAGTCGCGTACACCTCAACCAGAACGCCCGCCGGTGCACGGAAGGCCTTCGCCTTCGCGGTATCCAGGATTCCGTCCTCGATTTCATCCTGCTTTGCAAGAATCAGGATAAAGTCTTCTGTGCCGATGTTGAACTCGCTGCAGCGATGATATTCCAGGCAGTTCAGCGTGGTGTTATGTCCATTGCAGTATCCGAACTGTGCCGGCACGCCGCCAAACAGGGTCACGCTCAGCCTTTTTGCCTCATCAAGTGAACGGATGGGGTCAAAATCGGGAACATACACCACTCCGTCCGGGACAGGCGTCTGCTCGCGCAGCACTTTCACGATTTCTCCCGTGGCGCAGCCTTCGATCACACGGCCATAGGGTTTGAATTCGGGATCAAATACACTGTAGATTTTCATTGAACTATCCTCTCTTTCTGAACCTTTTTGCTCTCAGGCACTGTAAGTTGATTACTTCCCTCGCTTCGGCAGTCCGCCGAACTCATATCACCACTATATCACAGGAACCGCCCGGAGTCGATTCCTTTGCTGGCTATGCAGGCAAATCTCATGACATACATATTATAGTGAAGAAATTCCTGCAGAATATGACACAGAAAAAAAAAGAAGCCGCTGAATAAGCGGCTTTTGAAGCGGAGAGAGTGGGATTCGAACCCACGCGCCCAGTAAAGGACGACCGCATTTCGAGTGCGGCTCGTTATGACCACTTCGATATCTC
>ONVT01000141.1 GCA_900321365.1 uncultured Eubacteriales bacterium
CAGAGCACTATCATGACGATCTGCAAGTCTATTGCCAGCGAGATGACAAAGAAACTGATCATCAAACCGGAATGGTATCTGCAGTTTAATGTGTGGAGCCTGATCGACTATGACCTGAAAACCGTGTCGGATGTCCTGCTTTCCGGTTCCGATCGAGGGTATGTCAACGGTGACGAATGGCGGGACAGGATGCACATGAGTCCGGCCGGGCTGAAGGAATACAGGATACTGGAAAACTATATCCCGTTCGACATGAGCGGTATGCAAAAGAAGCTGGTGCAAAATGAAGATTAAGATCGGATGTGACCAAGCAAAGTTCAGAGAAGACATGAGGATCCTGTGTAAGAAGATCAATGATTTGTGCGGCCACCAGAGATATATGCCGTGTAAAGGCTGGTGTGTCTTGACAGACGGCGCAAAGGATTGCCCGCTGAGAAAGGAGCAAAAGGCATGAGAGACATGAGGCAGGTGCGAAGTGTACCAACGGAATTTCAAACGAGGGAAGACGGCGAGAACCTATCGATCGAAGGGTATTTCGCTGTATTTGATAGCAACTATGAGATTGCACCCGGCATGAGTGAAAGCATTGCCCAGGGTGCTTTTTCACGGACAATTTCAGGCGATATCCGCGCCCTGATCAACCATGACACCACACTGGTGCTTGGAAGGACGAAGGCCAACACGTTACAGCTGCGCGAGGATGCACACGGTCTGTGGGGACATATCGACATCAATCCGAACGATGGCGATGCAATGAACCTGTATGAGCGTGTGAAACGTGGCGATGTTGACCAGTGTTCTTTCGGGTTTGACATCCGTTCCGAAGATACCGACATCAACGAGGACGGAAGCGTTCACTGGACGATCAAAGATGTGGATCTCTATGAAGTGTCCTGCTGTACTTTCCCGGCATACGAAACAACGAATATTTCCGCCAGAACAGCACAGCGCGATGACATCCGGAAGCGTGAGATGCAGGCGTGGCGGGAGAAAATGAAAGGAGTATTACATGGCACTGAAGGTACTGATGCTTCGTAAAAAACTGAATGATGCCAGAAAAGCACTGGATGCCCTGAGGGCAAAAGATGCTGAATTCGCCACCAGGGAAACAGAACTGGAGAAGAGCATCGAAGAGGCACAGTCCGACGAGGAGCGGACGGCTGTCGAGGAAGAGGTTGAAACCTTTACGACAGAGAAGGCAACCCACGAAAAGGAAAAAGGAGACCTGGAGAGGCAGATCGAAGAGCTGGAGAGTGATCTGGCAGCAGAAGAAGCCGCCCAGGCAACAGATCCGGAAAATAAACCGGAAGAAAGAGAGGAAAAAACTGATATGCATACCAGAAGCAGAATTTTCGCCGGAATGACCTCTGAGCAGAGGACGGCAATGTTTACCAGAGATGATGTCAAAGCATGGATCGGAGAGATCCGGGCACACATCAAGGAGAAGAGGGAGCTGACGAATGTCGGTCTGACGATCCCGGAAGTTTTTCTCGGAGTGCTGCGTCAGAATATCGAGGATTTTTCAAAGCTGCTGAAGCATGTGACATCAAAACCGATCGCCGGGGATGGCCGTCTGGTGGTACAGGGCAGTGTCCTGGAAGGAATCTGGACGGAGTGCTGCGCGAACCTGAACGAGATGGCGCTGGGCTTCAACGATGTTGAAGTGGACTGCTACAAGGTCGGCGGCTATTTCAAGATCTGCAACGCCACACTGGAAGATTCCGACATTGATCTGGCGGGTGATGTGCTGACAGCAATCGGCCAGGGCATCGGCCTCGCGCTTGACAAAGCGATCCTCTACGGCAAAAACACTGCGGGGCACAGCAAAATGCCGCTCGGCATCGTGTCAAGACTTGCGCAGACTTCCCAGCCGGAAAACTATCCCCCGACTGCAAGACCGTGGGCAGACCTGCACACCACAAACATCCTTACGATCAGCAACAGCGTTACGGGTGTTGCACTGTTCCAGACGATCCTGCTGGATGACGGCGTAGTCTCTGACAAATATGCCACCAAGGAAAGCGTATGGGTCATGAACAAGACCACATACAACTTTATGAAGGCGCAGGGGCTGAGCATCAATGCTGCCGGCGCGATCGTGTCAGGAATGGAAGGCACCATGCCGGTCGTGGGCGGTAAAGTGGAGACGCTGGACTTTGTCCCGAACTATGTGATCATCGGAGGCCATTTCGAGAACTATCTGCTTGCAGAAAGAGCGGGCAGCAAGTTCGCACAGTCCGAGCATGCTTTCTTCCTGCAGGACCAGACGGCATTCAAGGGCACTGCACGCTATGACGGACAGCCGGTGATCCCGGAAGCATTCGTCGTGATCGGTATCAACGGGGTGACGCCGGATGCAGACATGGATTTCGCGGCTGACAACGCCAACACTCCGGATGCTGTGATCCTGAACGCATCTGCAGTATCTGTGCAGGCTACCAAGACCGCAAATCTCAAGGCGACTGTTCTGGCTGCCGGCATTCCGATCGATGCGGATATCACGTGGTCTTCGTCTGACACCACCAAGGCAACGGTTTCCGATGGTAAAGTGACGGGCGTCGCGGCAGGCAGCGCGGTGATCACTGCGACAGCAGGATCCGCTTCTGCGGTCTGCAATGTGACTGTGACTTCATGAGCATGAAGGGGTGATCTTATGACAGATGTCGAACTTCTGAGCATGGTCAAACTCAACCTTGCCATTATCGGGGATACATGGAACGAGTACCTGACGAACCTGATCGCCGTCTCAAAAAAGGCGATTGCCCGGGAGGGGATCACCCTGAACGACAGCGATATTGAAGACTGCAACCTGGTTGTTATGTACACTGCATATTTGTACAGGAAGCGTGCGGAAGACACGGCAGCAATGCCGCGCATGCTTCGGTATGCTCTGAACAACAGGATCTTCTCCGAGAAAGGGGCAGCAACATGATCTTTGAAGGAAAGCTGACGCTTTACTCACTGGAGAACATAGCGGAAAAGGGACTCAAACCGGTCGAAAAGCTCAGAAAAATTGATGATGCGTATTATGGCCGGCGTGTTGTCGGATACAACCGGCAGTACGCAGCAATGGGCGCAGATCAGAAGATAGATGATCTTGTCAGAATATGGAGACGGCCGATTAGGGCAGGAAACTATGCGGTATTGGAAGATGGATTCCAGTACCGCATTGATTTTGCGCAGGATCTTACAGATGAGGACGGACTGCCGGTCATGGATCTGACACTGTCCAGAATGGAGAACCATTATGACGTTGCAGATGAAACTGCGGGAACTGTATGAGCCATTCACAGAACTGGACTGCCCTGTATACCACTATCACAGGGCAGAACTGACAGATCAGTATGTCGTATGGGCAGAGGAAGGAGAAGAGCCATCATTTAATGCTGACTCACATAAGGTGGAGCAGCAGCTGACGGGCGTGATTGATTTCTTTACAAAGGAAGAATTTGATCCTCTTGCCGATGAGATCCAGAGCATCCTGGATGCGGAAGAAATTGGCTGGAGGCTGGAGTCTGTCCTTTACGAGGAAGAAACGAACTTCATCCATTTTCACTGGAGGTGGTGGATTGGCTAA
>ONVT01000260.1 GCA_900321365.1 uncultured Eubacteriales bacterium
GAACAGCTCCTCGACACGGGGAAGACCCTGTGTGATATCGCCGCCCGCGACACCGCCGGTATGGAAGGTTCTCATGGTCAGCTGCGTGCCCGGCTCGCCGATTGACTGTGCCGCGATGATGCCGACCGGCTCTCCGACCTGCACTGCCTCGCCGGTCGCCATGTTGGAACCATAGCACTTCGCGCAGATACCAACCCTGCTGCGGCAGGTAAGGATCGTACGGATCTTCACCTTCCGGACCGGGCAGTTCCCATCCGCATCGACGCCTTCCTTCATGATTCTCTCCGCCCTGGAGCGGGTGATCATGCTGTTCGCCCTGACAATCACTTCGCCCTGGCGGTCCATGATCGTCTCAGCGGCGTAGCGTCCGGTAATCCTCTCCTGGAGACTCTCGATCTCCTCTTTCCCGTAGGCAAACTTCCGGATATAACGGCCCGGGATCTCCTCCCTGTCAGCGCTGCAGTCCATCTCACGGATGACCAGGTCCTGTGAAACGACGACCATCCTTCTGGTCAGGTAGCCGGAGTCCGCCGTACGAAGCGCCGTATCGGACAGACCCTTTCTGGCGCCGTGCGCGCTCATGAAATACTCCAGAACGTCCAGCCCCTCACGGAAGTTGGACTTGATCGGAAGCTCGATCGTGTGACCGGTCGTATCAGCCATCAGTCCGCGCATGCCTGCCAGCTGCTTGATCTGCTTGTCCGAGCCACGGGCTCCGGAGTCTGCCATCATGAAGATGTTGTTGTACTTATCCAGACCTGCCAGCAGATCCTTCGTCAGCTTCGCGTCAGTTTCCTTCCAGGTATCGACAACCGCCCTGTAGCGGTCATCCTCACTGGAGAAGCCTCTGCGGTGCATCATGTTGATGCGGTCCACATTCTCCTGGGCCTTCTCGATCAGGTCTGCCTTTGACTCGGGAACCGTCATGTCGGAAATGGAAACCGTCATGCCTGCCCTGGTCGAATAGCCGTATCCCATCTTCTTGATGTCGTCAAGCACTTCCGCGGTCTTCGTCGCGCCATGCAGGTTGATGACTTTCTCAAGGATTCTCTTCAGGTCCTTCTTCTTGACCAGCTGGTCAATCTCAAGCTTGAGCTCATTCTCCGGAATGGAACGGTCCACGAAGCCAAGATCCTGCGGGATGACTTCATTGAACAGGAACCGGCCGAGCGTGGAGGAAACCAGTCCCGAATGGGTGACTTTGCCAATCTTCTTCTCGACCCTCACGCTGATCCTTGACTGCAGGGTCAGGACCTTATTCTCATAGGCAAGGATCGCCTCGCGGACGTCCTTGTAGACGCCGCCTTCGCCCTTTGCCCCGGGCCTCTCCTGGGTCAGATAGTAGATTCCGAGAACCATGTCCTGGGACGGAACCGCAACCGGGCCTCCGTCGGAGGGCTTGAGCAGGTTATTCGGCGAGAGCATCAGGAAGCGGCACTCCGCCTGCGCCTCGACGCTCAGCGGGAGGTGCACTGCCATCTGGTCACCGTCAAAGTCCGCGTTGAACGCGGTGCAGACCAGCGGATGGAGCTTAATCGCCTTGCCTTCCACGAGGATCGGCTCAAACGCCTGGATACCAAGTCTGTGCAGCGTAGGCGCACGGTTGAGCATGACCGGATGCTCGCTGATCACATCCTCGAGGACATCCCAGACGTCACTCTCGAGGCGCTCCACCATCTTCTTCGCGTTTTTGATGTTATGGCTGATCCCTCTCTGAACCAGCTCCTTCATGACGAAGGGCTTGAAAAGCTCGATCGCCATTTCCTTCGGCAGACCGCACTGATAGATCTTCAGCTCCGGCCCGACGACGATAACGGAACGTCCGGAATAGTCGACACGCTTTCCAAGCAGGTTCTGGCGGAAACGTCCGCTCTTTCCCTTCAGCATGTCGGAGAGAGACTTAAGCGCGCGGTTTCCCGGTCCGGTGACCGGACGGCCCCTGCGGCCGTTGTCGATCAGCGCGTCAACCGCTTCCTGAAGCATACGCTTTTCATTTCTGACGATGATGTCCGGAGCGCCCAGCTCAAGCAGGCGGGACAGACGGTTGTTGCGGTTGATGATCCTCCTGTACAGGTCATTCAGATCACTTGTCGCGAAACGGCCGCCATCCAGCTGTACCATCGGACGAAGATCAGGCGGGATGACCGGGATGACATTCAGAACCATCCACTCCGCCTTGTTTCCGGATTCGCGGAACGCCTCGACGACTTCCAGCCTCTTGATGAGCTTCGCACTCTTCTGGCTGGTCGCAGTCTCCAGTTCCTTCCGAAGCTCCACGCTCAGCGCGTCCAGGTCGATGTCCCGAAGCAGCTGCTGCACGGACTCGGCGCCCATGCCCGCCTTGAAAGCGTTCGGTCCAAGCTCGCTGCGCAGCTCCTGGTAACGGACCTCGCCCATGATTTCCTTATAGTGAAGCCCCGTAACCGCGCTGTCACCCGGATCCAGGACGACGTAGCTTGCAAAGTACAGAACCTTCTCCAGATCCTTCGGCGACATGTCGAGGATCAGGCCCATCCTGGACGGGATCCCCTTAAAGTACCAGATGTGGGAGACGGGAGCCGCCAGGACAATGCATCCCATGCGCTCTCTTCTCACCGAGCTCTTGGTAACCTCGACGCCGCAGCGGTCGCAGATCACGCCCTTGTAACGGATCTTCTTATATTTCCCACAGTGGCACTCCCAGTCCTTGCTCGGCCCGAAAATGCGCTCGCAGAAGAGTCCATCCGTCTCCGGCTTCAGTGTCCGGTAATTGATGGTCTCAGGTTTTCTGACCTCGCCAAGGAGCTTGTTCCTTGTCGCCCACTCGCGGATCTTCTCCGGAGAAGCCAGCCCGATCCTGATCGCATCAAATGTCATAGACTGATACACTTCATTATTCGTAATATCCGGCATGAACACGCTCCTTTCACTCGGTCTCTTCATCCGAAGCAAATCCCGCCTCCAGCAGATCGTCTGTATCGCTGAAGTCATCCTCCAGATCCATCATCGGCTCATCGGCATCCTCCGGAAGCTCCGAATCGACTTCCTCGCCGTCGACCACTTCCTTCGCGGAGAATCCGGCCTGTTCAAGCTCCTGGCGGGAGGCTTCATTCTTCCCGCCGAACCTGCGGTCATCATCAAGAATGTGCCGCATGTCGGTGTCACCGTAATCCACGCTCTCGATCAGCTTCACCTCACTGCCGTCATCCTTCAGGACACGCACATCGAGGGCCAGCGACTGAAGTTCCTTCAGCAGAACCTTGAAGGATTCCGGAATGCCGGGCTCGGGGATGTTCTCTCCCTTGATGATCGCCTCGTAAGTCTTGACACGTCCGATCACGTCGTCGGACTTCACCGTCAGGATCTCCTGCAGCGTATAGGAAGCACCATAGGCCTCCAGGGCCCAGACCTCCATCTCACCGAATCTCTGTCCTCCGAACTGGGCCTTGCCGCCGAGCGGCTGCTGGGTGACCAGGGAGTAGGGACCGGTTGAACGGGCATGGATCTTGTCGTCGACCAGGTGGTGAAGCTTCAGGTAGTTCATGTGCCCGATCGTCGTCGGCCCGTCAAAGGGCTCGCCGGTACGGCCATCACGGAGCTGGACCTTGCCGTCTGACTGGATCGGAACGCCCTTCCACAGCTCGCGGTGATCCCTGTTCTCATACAGGTATTCCAGCACGCTCTCAAGCAGTTCTCCCTCGTGGGCAGCCTTGAAGTCCTCCCACTCCATGTTGACATAATCATTCGCCAGCTTCAGGATCTCCTGGATGTCGCGCTCATTGGCCCCGTCAAAGACAGGGGTGGAAATATGGAAGCCAAGAGCCATGGCGGCGAGGCTCAGATGGATCTCCAGAACCTGCCCGATGTTCATACGGCTCGGAACGCCCAACGGATTCAGAACGATATCCAGCGGACGCCCGTTCGGAAGGAACGGCATGTCCTCGATCGGAAGCACCCTGGAGACAACGCCCTTGTTCCCGTGGCGGCCTGCCATCTTGTCACCGACGGAGATCTTTCTCTTCTGCGCGATGTAGATGCGCACCGACTGGTTCACCCCGGGAGAGAGTTCATCGCCGTTCTCCCTGGTAAATACCTTCGCCGCGACGACGATTCCATATTCGCCGTGGGGCACCTTCAGGGACGTGTCCCTGACTTCCCTGGCCTTCTCGCCGAAGATCGCGCGAAGCAGTCTCTCCTCCGCAGTGAGCTCGGTCTCTCCCTTCGGGGTGACCTTTCCGACCAGGATATCACCGGCACGGACCTCCGCACCGATGCGGATAATGCCTCTCTCGTCCAGGTCCTTCAGAGCTTCCTCGCCGACGCCGGGCACATCTCTTGTGATCTCTTCCGGCCCGAGCTTCGTATCCCTGGACTCCGCCTCATATTCTTCAATGTGGATGGACGTGTAGACGTCATCCATCACCAGACGCTCGCTCAGAAGAACCGCGTCCTCATAGTTGTAGCCTTCCCAGGTCATGAATCCGATCAGAGGATTCTTACCCAGCGCGAGCTCTCCGTTCGCCGTCGAAGCGCCGTCCGCGATGACCTCGCCTTCCTCGATGTGGTCGCCCTTGACCACGACAGGCCTCTGGTTATAGCAGTTGGACTGGTTGCTCCGCACAAACTTGCGCAGGTGGTATTCTTCCCTGGTGCCGTCGTCATTCTGGACGACAATACGGTTCGCCTCGGAGCGGGTAACCGTTCCGGAATGGTTCGCGATCACGCACACGCCGGAGTCCACCGCGGCCTTCACTTCCATGCCGGTGCCGACAGCGGCAGCTTCCGTGGTCATGAGCGGAACCGCCTGTCTCTGCATGTTGGATCCCATCAGCGCACGGTTCGCGTCGTCGTTCTGGAGGAACGGGATCAGGGCCGTCGCGACGGAGAACACCATCTTCGGAGAGACATCCATGTATTCGAACATCGCCTTCGGATACTGCTGCGTCTGCTCGCGGTAGCGTCCGGACACGTTCCTGTGGCGGAAATGTCCTTCTTCATCCAGCTCCGTATTCGCCTGCGCGATGTGGTAATTGTCCTCCTCGTCCGCCGTCATGTATACGACCTCGTTCGTGACGAACGGGTTGTCGGGATCAGACTGGTCAACCTTGCGGTAGGGGGCCTCTACGAATCCATACTTATTAATTCTCGCATAGCATGCCAGCGAGTTGATCAGGCCGATGTTCGGACCTTCAGGAGTCTCGATCGGGCACATCCTTCCGTAATGGGAGTAGTGAACGTCGCGGACTTCGAATCCGGCACGGTCTCTCGAAAGGCCGCCCGGGCCCAGGGCTGACAGACGTCTCTTGTGGGTCAGCTCGGACAGCGGGTTGTTCTGGTCCATGAACTGTGACAGCTGTGAGGATCCGAAGAATTCCTTGACCGCCGCGGTCACAGGCTTGATATTGATCAGGGACTGGGGCGTGATGCCCTCGAGTTCCTGTGTCGTCATGCGCTCGCGCACAACTCTCTCGAGACGGCTCAGGCCGATGCGGTACTGGTTCTGGAGCAGTTCGCCGACCGCACGGATGCGGCGGTTGCCCAGATGATCGATGTCATCGCTGTTGCCGACACCAAACTCGAGGTGCATGTTGTAGTTGATAGAGGCGAGGATATCCTCCCTCGTGATATTCTTCGGGATCAGGTCATGAACGTGAAGCTTCACGTCCGCCTTCGCGCTCTCTGTGTCCAGGCTTCCATCCTCCAGAGTGTTGCGCGCAAGCAGCTCCTCCAGATACGGATAATAGACCAGCTCCGTGATCCCGAGTTCCTCGGGCTCACAGTCAATATAGCTTCGAAGGTCTACCATCATGTTCGACAGGACCTTCACGTTCCGCTCTTCCATCGCCAGGGTTACCCAGGGCGTGGCAGCGTTCTGAATCGCGTCCGCCATCTCCTGCGTCACGGTATCTCCCTGCTTAGCAAGGATCTCGCCGGTTGTGGTATCCACCACATCCTCCGCGAGGACATG
The DNA here is from genome assembly GCA_900321365.1 of uncultured Eubacteriales bacterium. The sequence continues at coordinate 5,948 of ONVT01000260.1, forward strand.
GCCTGTGATGCGGTTCCTGAGCATCAGCTTCTTGTTGTACTTGTAACGACCCACCTTTGCCAGGTCGTAGCGGCGCGCATCGAAGAACATTCCGTTGATCAGACTCTCAGCGCTCTCCACCGCAAACGGCTCGCCCGGACGGATCTTCTTGTACAGCTCACGAAGGCCGCTCTCGTAATCTTCACTCTCATCCTTCTCAAGAGTGGCGACGATCTTGGGCTCTTCCCCGAACAGCTCGAGAATCTCGGGATTGGTCCCGACTCTCAGGGCGCGGATCAGCGTCGTGACCGGGACCTTGCGGGTACGGTCCACGCGCACGTAGAACACATCATTAGAATCGGTTTCGTATTCCAGCCAGGCGCCCCTGTTGGGGATGACAGTGCAGGAAAACAGGGTCTTTCCAAGCTTGTCGCGGGAAATCCCATAGTAAATGCCCGGGCTTCTGACGAGCTGGCTGACGATGACGCGCTCGGCTCCATTGATGACAAATGTGCCGTTGTCAGTCATCAGCGGCAGATCTCCCATGAAGATCTCATGCTCGCTGATCTCGTCGCTTTCCTTATTATGAAGCCTCACCCGAACCTTGAGCGGAGCCGCATAGGTCGCGTCTCTTTCCGCGCACTGCTCGATGTTGTACTTGACGTCATCTCTGCAGAGCTGAAATGAGGTAAAATCAAGGCTGAGTTTTCCTCCATAATCCTCAATCGGGGAAATGTCAGCGAAGGCTTCCGTCAGGCCGTCCGTCAGGAACCATTCATAGGAGTTCTTCTGAACTTCTATCAGGTTCGGCATCTGGAGGACTTCCTCGTTTCTCTGGAAGCTCATTCGCATGCTTCTACCAGCCTTTACCGGGCGAATTCTGTTTTTCTCCATTAACTGTTCACCTCTGTACTTTCTGCTGCCTGCTCATACTTGTTTCAGGGCGCACTAACCCACAACGCATAGTC
>ONVT01000247.1 GCA_900321365.1 uncultured Eubacteriales bacterium
GATCCCTTCGGTATTGCACAAGATGCGGAGATTGACCTTGGCGGAATGTATGTGATTCCCGGCCTGGTGGATATCCATACGCACGGAAACTCCGGACATGACTTCTCCGATGCTGACCTTAAGGGACTGATCCGGATGGGGCGGTATCTTGCCTTTCATGGAGTCACTTCATTTGCACCCACATCCATGACGCTTCCGTATGAGAGACTGCAGGCTGTGTTTCAGACAGCGGCGGATTATGTGAAGCGGCGCCCGCATGACGCGGCCCGGATGGCCGGAATCCATATGGAGGGTCCGTTTTTTTCCGAAAAAAGGAAAGGGGCCCAGAATAGCGCCTGGCTGAAGAACCCGGATACGGAGGGATTTCTGGACCTGCAGGAGAAATGCGGCGGCCTGATCCGTATTGTGGATGTCGCGCCGGAGCTTCATGGCGCACAGGCATTCATACGGAATGTCTCGCCCCTTAGCAGGGTTTCGGTGGCGCATACCGATGCCTCCTATGAGCAGGCGCGGGATGGCTTCGAAGCCGGGGCCACCCATCTGACCCACCTGTTCAACGGGATGCCGCCGGTCCATCACCGCGCTCCCGGCGTGATCGGGGCGGCTGCTGAGAGGGACGATGTGACGGCGGAGCTGATCTGTGACGGACTGCATGTACATCCGTCTGCAGTCCGGATGGCGTTCCGGTTGTTTCCGGGAAGGATCTGCCTGATCTCGGATGCCCTGCGCTGCTGCGGCATGCCGGACGGCGTGTATGAGCTGGGCGGGCAGGCTGTCATATTGAAGGACGGCCAGGCAAGAATCAAAGAGGGGAACCTTGCCGGGGCAGTATCTGATCTGTATACGGACATGGTCAACGCGATCCGGTTCGGCATTACTCCGGAGGAAGCCATACAGGCTGCAACGATCATCCCGGCCAGGGAAGTGGGGATAGATCAGGAGACCGGCAGCCTGGAGGCCGGAAAGCGGGCGGATTTCCTGGTGTGCGACCCGGCGTGGAATCTGAAGAAGGTATATATAGACGGCAGGGAGATAAGAACCTGTCAACAAATATGGAACTGTACATAAACTACTTGTGCAGATTGCACAGGAAGATGCCAGCGAAAACTGGCAGGAAACAGATAAACAAAAGGAGGTATTAATAATGAAGATGCACTTGAAAATGAGACAGGCCTGTGCGCTGGCACTGGCCGCAGGGATGGCAGTCCCGTGTATGAACGTGGCTGCCGCGGATCTTGGGCTGAATTCCGACACGAAGGAGGCGACGCAGTACACGATCGACGCAAATGAGCAGGTCTACGCTCTGCTGGACTTCGAGGATGAGCGCGAGCTGGAGAATGCGGAGCGCGGCCTGATCACGGCCCCGGACAGCCTGGTAATCAAGGATGATACCGGAAAGGTAGCCTGGAGCCAGGATGCCTACGCGTTCCTGGATGAGGACGCGCCTGACAGCGCGAATCCGAGCCTGTGGAGAAACACGCAGCTCAACCATGTCTACGGACTGTTCGAGGTGATGGACGGGATCTACCAGGTGAGGGGATATGACATGTCCAATATCACCTTCATCAAGGGTGAGACCGGCTGGATCATCTATGACCCGCTGATGACGGTGGAGTGCGCTAAGGCCGCTTATGAGCTGGTGAAGGAAAACCTCGGAGACTATCCGGTAAAGGCGATTCTCTACTCCCATTCCCATGTTGACCATTTCGGCGGCGTGGAAGGAATCGTGTCCGAGGAACAGGTGGAGGAGGAAGGGATTCTGATCATCGCTCCGGAAGGCTTTGAAGAGCACGCGGTGAGTGAGAATGTCTATGCCGGCACCGCAATGGCCAGGAGGGCCAGCTACCAGTATGGCACTCTTCTGGAACCCGGCGAGAAGGGCTCTTTGTGTATCGGGATTGGCATGGGCCAGTCCCATGGTACGACCTCCTATATCTCACCGAATACGACGATCACTGAAACCGGACAGAGGATGGTGATTGACGGTGTGATCATGGAGTTCCAGCTCACGCCCGGAACGGAAGCCCCTGCCGAGATGAATACCTGGTTCCCCCAGAAAAACGCACTGTGGATGGCGGAAAACTGCACGGGTACCCTCCACAACCTCTACACGCTCAGAGGCGCCGAGGTCCGCGACGGACAGGCGTGGGCGAATTTCCTGATGGAGACGCTCAAGAGATACGGAAGCGAAGTGGAAGTGGTGTTCCAGGCCCATAACTGGCCGCACTGGGACAATGAGAACATTATCGAGTATATCGTCAATACGGCTGCCGCCTATAAGTACATCAACGACCAGACCCTGCTTTACCTGAACGAGGGTTATACCAGTACCGAGATCGCGAATATGATCGAACTTCCGGAGGACCTGAAGAAGAACTGGTACACAAGGCAGTATTACGGCACGGTTGCCCATAACTCCAAGGCAGTCTACCAGAAGTACATGGGCTGGTATGACGCGAACCCGATCCATCTGGGAGAACTGGAGCCGACTGAGAGGGCAAAGAAGTTTGTCGAGTACCTGGGCGATGTGGACGAGGTGCTGAAAAAGGCAAAGGAAGACTATGACAAGGGTGAGTACCAGTGGGTCGCGGAACTGACCGACATGCTGGTCTTCGCGGATCCGGAGAATCAGGACGCGCGTTACCTGTGCGCGGATGCCCTGGAGCAGCTGGCTTACCAGGCGGAGAGCGGAACCTGGAGAAACGCGTATCTGTGCGCGGCGCAGGAGCTTCGGTTCGGAACCAACACGGATCCGGCTACCCGCGCGTCTACAAGCGGCGGCATCACCATGCACATGACGCCGGAGATGATCCTGCAGTATCTCGGAATCTATACCGACAGCAAGAAGATCGAGGATCTGTCCTTCATGGCGAATATCGTTCTTCCGGAAGCATCCTACGTCCTGTGCGTAAAGAACGGTGTTGTCCTCTATGAGGAGGGATCTCTCCATGAGATGGCGGACGCCACCTGGACGACCAACAAGAATGGACTGTTCGCCATCGCGACGAACAACCGTGAAGGGATTGACGAACTGGTTGAGCAGGAAGGAGATACCACACTGCTGGATCAGCTGATGGAAGGGAATGTCGCCACTGAGATGGATCCTTTCTTCCACATCATAGAGCCGTAAGGAACAATCCGTCTGAGGAACTGTTCAGGAAGTTCATTCCATTCTGACTGCACGGCAGACATTGATGGAATAACGGGATAATAAACAGCATATCGCTCAAAAGGCAGGCAGAAGGATCTTTCCCTCTGCCTGCCTGTGCACAAAGGACACTTCCTATTTGGTTACAGGAGGAATGATATGGAAAAAGCGAAGGTATATTTTACGGATTTCCGGACAAAGCCGGATGTCAGCCAGGGAGTCAAGCTCCAGAAGCTCTGCAGGAGGGCAGGAATCGGCGACATCGATTTTGAGGGAAAGTTTGTTGCGATCAAGATGCATTTCGGAGAGCTGGGCAATTACTCGTATCTGCGTCCCAATTA
>ONVT01000100.1 GCA_900321365.1 uncultured Eubacteriales bacterium
ACCACGGAGATAATAAAACATGTGTATGTAGATCTCGTTTAAAACATACATAAAGAAAACGGCTTCACAGGAGCGTCTATGCTCCCATGAAGCCGTTTTCCGTTGTTTCCGCCCGAAGAATGCCGGCTCAAATTAGCTTGTTCCTGAAATCCCTAATTTGAACCGCCTTTCCGGCCGGTCTTTTTGTGTTCTTTTTATGCAGTATCCGTCACTTCACATCCACCTTGATCGGGGTCTGGTGCCAGATATCATCCTCATACTGCTGGATCGACCGGTCTGAAGTGAACTTGCCGGAGGATGCCATGTTCAGGATCGCCATCTTCGCCCAGCGTTTCTCATCCTGATACGCTTCGACGATATCCGCCCTCGCCTTGTCATAGGCCTTGAAGTCCGCAAGGATGAAATACTGGTCCGCCCTTCCGTACTTGTTCGTGAGCAGGGAGTCATAGATCTCGCGGAACAATTCCATGTCGCCGTTCGAGTATTTCCCGTTGATCAGCTCCATCAGCACGGTACGGATATCCTGATCGGTGTTGAAGTAGTAATTCGGGTCATAGCCGCCCTCATTCTCGAACCGGATGACTTCCTCGGAGGAAAGACCGAAGATAAACGCGTTCTCCGCACCGACTTCCTCGACGATCTCCACATTCGCGCCGTCCATGGTTCCAAGCGTCGGCGCGCCGTTCAGCATGAACTTCATGTTGCCGGTTCCGGACGCCTCCTTGGACGCGGTCGAGATCTGCTCTGACACATCCGCCGCGGCGAAGATCCACTCCGCGTTCGACACGCAGTAATCCTCGATGAAGACAACCTTGATCTTCCCATTGATCGAGGCATCATTGTTGATGACATCCGCAACGGAATTGATCAGCTTGATGGTCAGCTTCGCCCTGCGGTATCCGGCAGCCGCCTTCGCTCCGAAGATGAATGTCCTCGGATAGAACTCCATTTCGGGATGCTTCTTGAGCTGGTCGTACAGGTGCATGACATGAAGGATGTTCATCAGCTGTCTCTTGTACTCATGCAGACGCTTGACCTGGACATCGAAAATAGAACGCGGATCGACCTCGATCCCGTTGTGCTCCTTGATGTACTCGGCCAGACGAAGCTTGTTCTGGTACTTGATGTTCATGAATTCCTGCTGCGCCTTCTCGTCATCAGCATAGACCTTCATCTTCGCGATCTGCGGAAGATCCGTGATCCACTCATCCCCGATGTGATCCGTCACCCAGTTTGCGAGAAGCTGGTTCCCGTGCAGAAGGAAGCGGCGCTGTGTGATTCCGTACGTCTTGTTGTTGAACTTCCACGGGTACATCTCATAGAAATCCTTCAGCGTCTGGGTCTTCAGGATCTCCGTGTGCAGTCTGGCAACACCGTTGACCGAGTAGCCCGCGACGATCGCCAGATGCGCCATCTTAACCTGTCCGTCGTAAATGATCGCCATCTTGGCCACCTTGTCCTGGTTGCCCGGATACTTCGACTGGACTTCAAGCAGGAACCGGCGGTTGATTTCCTCGACGATCTGGTAAATGCGCGGAAGCAGCCTTGAGAACAGCTCGATCGGCCATTTCTCCAGCGCCTCGGACATGATGGTATGGTTCGTGTAGGCAACCGTCTTCGTCGTGACCTCCCACGCTTCATCCCACTCCAGGCCTTCCTCGTCCACCAGGACTCTCATCAGTTCCGCGACCACAACGGTCGGGTGAGTGTCATTCATCTGGAAGGTCACCTTCTCATAGAACTTCCGGATATCATCATGCGACTTCTTGTAATGCGCGATCGCATCCTGGACGGAGGCGGAGATGAAGAAGTACTGCTGCTTCAGTCTCAGCTCTTTGCCGGCATAGTGATTGTCATTCGGATACAGGACTTCGACGATGTTCCTTGCCAGGTTCTCCTGCTCCACCGCTTTCTGGTAATCGCCCTTGTCAAAGGAATCCAGCTGGAAATCATTGATCGCCTCAGCATCCCAGACCCTCAGCGTGTTGACCACATGGTTGTTGTAGCCGACGATCGGGATGTCATAGGGCACCGCGAGGACGGACTGATAGTTCTCCTGGATGTAACGGTTCCTGCGGAGGTTCTCATCGTATTCCACACGGACATAACCGCCGAACTTGACCTCGCGGGCAAATTCCGGCCTCTTCAGCTCGAAGGGATACCCGTTCTTGAGCCAGTTGTCCGGAACCTCTACCTGATAGCCATTCTCGATCTTCTGTCGGAACATGCCGTAACGGTAACGGATGCCGCATCCGTAGGCAGGGTACCCGAGTGTCGCAAGGGAATCCAGGAAGCAGGCCGCCAGTCTTCCGAGTCCGCCGTTTCCAAGCGCCGGATCCCTCTCCTCGTTCTCAACCAGGTTGATGTCAAGGCCCAGCTCCTCCAGGGCTTCCTTCACCTGCTGGTACGCGGTCAGGTTGATCAGAGAATTGCCCAGGGCACGTCCCACCAGGAATTCCATGGACATGTAGTAGAGCGTCTTCGGATCCTGCTCCGCCGTCGCCTGCGAGGTCGCCATCCAGTCATCGATGATGACATCCTTTACCGCGAAGGAAACCGCATGGAAGATCTCCTGCATGTTCGCCTCTTCCAGCTTCTTGCGGAACAGTCTGCGGACATAATTCCTCACAGACTCCTGAAACACCTTCTTGTCAAACTTTGATTCGGTTTTTTTCTTTGCCATTTAGTAATTCAACCCCTTTCTCAGGATCTGCAGCTTTTTCACAGCTGCGCTTCCTCAGCCGCACTTTCTCACGGCCAGTGTTACTCTCTCTCCGTTTACGGTCCATTCCTTCTCATAGGCTCCTTCCGGAGCATCTGAGTATGTGACCGATTCCGCCAGCACTTCCTTCTTCAGCTGCTCCTCGAACTTCTCCAGGATGCCCCGGATACGGTCATTTCCGGATTCATATACATCAATATGATCCTGAACCTCGAATCCGGCCTCTTTGCGCATCGTCTGGATCTTGGAGACCAGCTCTCTCACGAAGCCCTCCTCTACCAGCTCCTCTGTCAGGTTCGTGTCCATCACAACCGTAAGGGAGCCGTTCTGCTGGGTGACGAAGCCCTCCGTCTGCGCTGTTTCAATCAGCAGATCCTCCCGGGTCAGCTCGACGCTCTCCCCGTTCACGTCAAATCGCAGCGCACCGCTTTCATTTAACTCATCCATCGCGCCGCTGCCGTCGACTGAACCCAGATACTTCCGGATTCCGCCCAGGAGCTTCCCGAACTTCGGGCCTACCGTTCTCAGCTGCGGCTTGAAGGTATAGTTGGTATATGCCCTGACGTCGCCGGTGAACTCGATTTTCTTGACATTCAGCTCATCCGTGACGATGTCCGCGTAATACTTCGGCAATGCCGCCTCCGCCTTCACGAGCATGCGCCCGATCGGCTGGCGGTTCTTGATGTTCGCGTCATTTCTCGCGGCGCGGCCCATGACCACGATATTCAGGGCCTCCCGCATCGTTTTCTCAAGCTCCGGATTGATCAGCGCCTCATCACTTTCCGGGAACAGGCACAGATGGATCGACTCGTATGCGTCCTTCTCCACCCGCCGGACGATGTTCTGGTAGATCTCCTCCGTCATGAACGGAATCATCGGCGCCGCGCACAGGCACAGGTTCTTCAATGCACTGTACAGCGTCATGTAGGCGTTGATCTTGTCCTGCTCCATTCCATGCGCCCAGAAACGGTCGCGGCATCTGCGGACGTACCAGTTCGACAGGTCGTCGACGAAGTCCTCCAGGGCACGCGCGGTCTCCGGGATCTTATACGCGGCAAGATTCCCGTCCGTATCCCGGATCATCGTGTTCATGCGGGACAGAAGCCAGCGGTCCATGACCGGAAGCGCTTCCTCATCCCCCGCCTTCACACGCTCGAGCAGCGTCTGGTAGTTCTCAGCGTACTTCGAGGGATCGAAATCGTCGATGTTCGCGTACAGCACATAGAACGCGTAGGTGTTCCACAGCGTCCCGAGGAACTTCCTCTGCCCCTCCTGAACCGCCTTGTCATGGAACCGGTTTGGAAGCCAGGGCGCCGAATTGGAGTAGAAATACCAGCGGATCGCGTCCGCGCCGTGCTTTTTGAGCGCTTCGAACGGATCAACCGCGTTTCCTTTCGACTTCGACATCTTCTGGCCGTTGCCGTCCAGGACCAGGCCGAGCACGATGACATTCTCATAGGGGGACCGGTGGAAGAGGATCGTCGACTCCGCCATCAGGGAGTAGAACCAGCCTCTGGTCTGGTCGACCGCTTCCGAAATAAACGCCGCCGGGAACTGCTTCTCAAAGGTCTCTTTGTTCTCAAACGGATAATGGTGCTGCGCAAATGGCATCGCGCCGGAATCAAACCAGCAGTCAATGACCTCCGGCACCCGCTTCATCGCCTTCTTCCCGCAGGAGGGGCAGGTGCAGATGAAGTCATCGATGTAGGGCCTGTGCAGTTCGACGGTCTTCGCGTCCTCCCTGCCGGAGCGCTCTGCCAGCTCCTTGCGGGAGCCGATGCAGATCTGCTCGCCGCACTCCTCACACTCCCAGACCGGAAGCGGGGTGCCCCAGTAACGGTTGCGGCTGATGCCCCAGTCCTGCACATTTTCCAGCCAGTTTCCGAAACGGCCCGAGCCGATGGTCGGCGGGATCCAGTTGACGGTATTGTTGTTTTCCACCAGCTCATCTCTCACCGCGGTCATCTTGATGAACCAGGATTCCCTCGCGTAATAGATCAGCGGCGTGTCACAGCGCCAGCAGTGCGGATACTCATGCTCGAACTTCGGCGCGTCGAACAGCTTTCCCTCACTCTCAAGGTCTCGCAGGATCACCGGGTCAGCCTTCTTGACGAAGAGTCCGCCGTAGGGCGTGTCCGTCGTCATGTTTCCCTGGCCGTCAACAAACTGGACAAACGGCAGGTCATACTCACGCCCGATCCGGCCGTCGTCCTCACCGAATGCCGGAGCGATGTGGACAATCCCGGTACCGTCGGTCATGGTGACATAGTGGTCGCATGTTACAAAATGCGCTTTCTTGCGCTGCTTTGACGCCGATTTCCCGGCAGCCTCAAACAGCGGCTCATAAGGACGGTATTCCAGGTCCGTTCCCTTATACGTCTCGAGGATCTCGTATGCAGGCGTTTCTTCTTCCGCCAGCTTCCCGAGTACTCTGTCTGCAAGAGCCTTTGCGAGAATGTAGGTATAACCGTCCGCGGCCTTCACCTTGACGTAGGTCTCGTCCGGGTTCACGCACAGCGCCACGTTGCTGGGCAGGGTCCACGGCGTCGTGGTCCATGCCAGATAATACAGTCCTTCCTCGTCCAGCGCCTTGAACCGGACGATCGCGGAGCGCTCTTTCACCGGCTTGTAGCCCTGCGCGACTTCCTGCGCGCTCAGCGGGGTTCCGCAGCGCGGGCAGTAGGGCACAACCTTGAAGCCCTTGTAGAGAAGTCTGTCCTCCCAGATCTTTTTCAGCGCCCACCATTCGGATTCAATATAGTCATCATAGTAGGTAACATAAGGGTTGTCCATGTCGGCCCAGAAGCCGACCGTGTCAGAGAAATCCTCCCACATTCCCTTATACTGCCAGACGGATTCCTTGCAGCTCTGGATGAACGGTTCCATGCCGTACGCCTCGATCTGCTCCTTCCCGTTCAGGCCCAGTTCCTTCTCAACCGCAAGCTCCACCGGGAGACCATGCGTATCCCAGCCGGCCTTCCTCGGAACATACTCGCCCTTCATCGTATGATAGCGCGGGATCATGTCCTTGATGACACGCGTCAGGACATGGCCGATGTGCGGCTTGCCGTTCGCTGTGGGCGGGCCGTCATAAAAAGTATAGTACGGCGATCCCTCCCGGATCTTCATACTCTTGCGGAATATGTCTGCTTCCTTCCAGAACCTGTTTACGTCTTTTTCCCTTTCAACGAAGTTCAGGTCGGTGTTTACCTTGTCATATCGCATCTGTCATTTACCTCCGCGAGATGCCTTTCTCGTCAGCATCCCACCTGCTCAGGATCCGTCACAAACGAACTTATGCTTCCTGCGCAATAAGCACAGGTAATCTCGTGACAGCGCCTTAGTCAACTGGTTTCTTCCTTCTGTCCGGATTGCGAACAGATAAGAGTCATTATATGTTTCTACGGGATTCTGTGTCAATTTGGGAATTCACGAAAAAACACGGGGCGAGGGCAGAATTAAAGGCATATTGTAGTAAGAACCTGCAGAGAAATCACTCTACAGTTCACAAATCTGTGGTAAGATAGCTGTTACGTGAATGACCATATGGAGGAAGCCCCATGCTGAGAGGTATATTTGACCTGGATAATCCGGTCATGCGCTTTTTGTCGCGCGTTGCGGATATCATGATCCTGAATCTGCTCTTTATTCTGTGCAGTATTCCTGTTTTCACGACCGGCGCGTCTCTGTCCGCGCTCTACTACTGCCTGTTCAAGATGAAGGAGGGGACGGAGGGGTATCTGGTTCGTAAATTCTTCCACTCGTTCAGGGAAAACTTCAAACAGGCGACCCTGATGTGGCTGATCATGCTGGTGCCCGCTTTCATTATGTTCATGGAATTCCTCATGTACCGCACGGTCGAAGGTTCGATGGGAACCCTCGTCCGGGCCGTTGTTCTCGTGGGGCTCATTTTCTGGTACCTGATCGCGACCTATGCTTTCGCGCTTCAGTCAAAGTTCTACAACACGATCGGAAATACTTTCCGGAACGCGATCCTCCTGATGTTCGCGAATGGCCCCCGCTCCATCGGCATCCTGGGGCTTACCGCTGCCATTATCTCATTCTCACTGATGCAGAAGAACGAGATTGTCCTGTGGAATATTCTATTGCTCTGGATACTGTTCGGCTTCTCATCCATCGCAACGATCAACGTACAGTTCCTCTACCCGGTCATCAAAAAGCTTATCCCGGAAAGCGTCGGGGAAGAGGCTGCCCCGGATAACGAGTTTTCCGTCGACGAGCACGCCGACCTCTCCGCCCTTGGCTACGGCCCCGCGGCGGCAGCAGACTCCGGCGCAGATAATACTGCGACGGCAGATACAGGCGCAGACGCAGATAATACTTAAATCCTGTATACCGACTTTGCGTTCCTCCTCAGTATCTCCGCGCACGTCTCCGCATCCATCCCCTTCAGGGCGGCGATTGCCTCGACTACATACCGGATGTTCCGGGAGTCATTGCGCTTCCCGCGGAAAGGTTCCGGGGCAAGATAGGGGCAGTCCGTCTCCGTCACAAGATATTCCGTCGGAATCTCTGTCACGACTCTCTTCAGGACCTTCGCGTTCTTAAACGTCACCACGCCTCCGATGCCGATGTGATATCCCATCTTCACATATTCCCGCGCAAGCTCCACGCTTCCGGAATAACAGTGGATAATGCCGCCGGTAAACCTGCCGGCATCGTAGTTCTCCCGGATCAGATCGAAGGTGTCCTGCGCCGCATCGCGGCTGTGCACATTTATCGGCAGTCCCAGCTCATGTGCCAGGCGCATCTGCTCCCGGAACCAGCGCTGCTGTACTTCCTTCGTCTCGATCATCCAGTGGTAGTCCAGGCCGATCTCCCCGACACAGACAACTCCTTCCCCGGAGCACAGATTCCTCAGATGCTGCATCACATCATCCGCGCGGTCAAACCGCATCCCCGTGGAAGTCTCCTTTCCCTCAAAGACTCCCGTGTCATCCGGGTGAATCCCGCATCCGGCAAAGACCACCGGATACTTCTTCGCAAACGAGACCGACGCCTCGGCCCCTTCCATGGACGCGCCCATATTCACAACAAACTCCACGCCCTCCTGAGTCAGTTCCCTGCCCAGAAGCGCCTCACGGTCAGCATCAAATGCCTCATCGTCATAGTGGGCATGGGTGTCACAGATCACCATATCGCAGTTCCTCCCCGGTTTTTTATCATTCTATCATCATATAGCAAACGACAAAGATCTTTTTACTCTGTCGTTTGCTGCGCCGGATTCGCGCCCCCTCATTCATCGACAACCACGCCGAGATTGTATATAGCGCCAGAATACGAATTCTGATATGATGTGTGCTATGACAAACAAGTAAGGAGCTGTTCAGAATTCGTCTGTGAAAACGGCGAAGGGTTCATAAGTCATTTCTGGACAGGTCCTGAGGATTGCGTCAGTACAGCCTGGCGGGATCCGTATCCGGGATAGAGGAGATAAGTATGGGTAAGAAGGTCGCGATCCTCACAGACAGCAACAGCGGGATCACGCAGGAGCAGAGCAGGGCGCTGGGCATCCCGGTGCTCCCGATGCCATTTTATATCAATGAAAAACTGTTCTATGAGGATATCACCCTGACACAGGAGCAGTTCTACCAGTACCTGGAAACCGACGCGGAGATTCATACCTCCATGCCCGTCGTGGGCGACGTTCTGGACTGCTGGAAACGGCTGCTGGAGGATCATGACGAGATCGTCTACATCCCGATGTCCAGCGGCCTGTCGAGCTCCTGCGCGACTGCGATTACTCTGGCAGATGATTTTGACGGAAGAGTACAGGTTGTCAATAACCAGCGGATCTCCGTCACGCAGCGCCAGTCAGTACTCGACGCTGCCGCGCTCGCGCAGCAGGGATGGGACGCGCTCCAGATCCGGGAATACCTGGAGAAGACAAAGTTTGATTCCAGCATCTATATCTACCTGCCCTCTCTGAAATACCTGAAGAAGGGCGGGCGTGTGACAGGCGCGGCGGCCGCGCTCGGAACACTCCTGCGGATCAAGCCGGTTCTCCAGATTCAGGGAGAAAAGCTGGATGCCTTCGCCAAATGCCGAACAGTCAGGATGTCGAAGATGACCATGCTCACGGCGATCGCAGATGACATCCGCGACCGCTTTGGAGCACAGAACGACCTGGACAGTATATGGATCTCCGGCGCCTATTCCGGAGCGCGTGACGCAGAGGTTGAGGAATGGCTTTCTGAAATCCAGGCTGCATACCCCGGGAAGAATATCGTGATGCAGCCGCTTTCCCTGTCGATCTCCTGCCACATCGGCCCAGGAGCACTCGCAGTCACCTGCACGAAGAAGCTTCCCGAAAACCGGGATGAGAGCGCGTGCAGAACGGACATTCAGTAAAGCTTCCGGCAGCTCTCCTGACCCGCATTTCGGCGGCGGCCTGCCGGCGCAGGGAATCAGCTGGTTCGTGGGATCTGTAAAAAGACAACATACTTCGGGCGATTTCATCGACCGTTCATCAGTCCAGAGAAAGAAGGAATAAAATGGCAGACAAAAAACCTTATTATATAACAACCGCAATCGCGTATTCATCAGGCAAGCCGCACATCGGGAATACCTATGAGGCAGTACTGGCCGATGCCATAGCACGTTTTAAGAGAGCGGAAGGATATGATGTCGTCTTCCAGACCGGCACGGACGAGCACGGCCAGAAGAATGAGATCAAGGCCGCCGAGGCAGGCCTGTCCCCGCAGGAATTCGTCGACAGAAACTCCGGAATCATCCGGCAGATCTGGGATCTCATGGGCACCAGCTACGACCGCTTTGTCCGTACGACAGACCCGCAGCATAAGAGAAAAGTTCAGAAGATCTTCAAAAAGCTGTATGACCAGGGAGACATCTACAAGGGCGCCTATGAAGGCTGGTACTGTACCCCCTGCGAATCCTTCTGGACCGAGAGCCAGCTTGTCGACGGGAAATGCCCCGACTGCGGCCGCCCCGTCACGATGGCGAAGGAAGAAGCGTATTTCTTCCGGATGAGCAAGTACGCAGACCGCCTGATCGAACACATCAACACCCATCCGGAATTTATTCAGCCGGTGGCGCGCAAGAATGAGATGATGAACAATTTCCTGCTGCCGGGGCTGCAGGATCTGTGCGTCAGCAGGACTTCATTTTCCTGGGGAATCCCGGTGGATTTCGACCCGAAACATGTCGTGTACGTGTGGCTGGACGCGCTGAGCAACTATATCACCTTCGCGGGTTACGACACCGACGGCTCAACCGACGAGTACCGCAGATACTGGCCGGCGGATCTGCATCTGATCGGAAAGGACATCATCCGCTTCCATACAATCTACTGGCCGATCTTCCTGATGGCCCTCGGAGAGCCGCTCCCGAAGCAGGTCTTCGGCCATCCGTGGCTTCTGATGGGCGACGGCAAGATGAGCAAGTCCAAAGGAAATGTCCTGTACGCGGATCAGCTGGCGGAGATCTTCGGCGTGGACGCGGTGCGCTGCTTCGTGCTGCATGAGATGCCCTTTGAAAATGACGGCGTCATCACCTGGGATCTGTGCGTGGAGCGCTTCAACTCCGACCTGGCCAATACGCTGGGCAACCTGGTGAACCGCACGATCTCCATGACGAACAAGTACTTCGACGGCGTCGTCAGGCAGACCGGCGTAACTGATGAGCAGGTCGCGCCGGCAGGCGTTGTCAGCGACAGGCAGACCGGAAGCATTGATGAGGATCTGAAGCGCATCGCCTTAGAGACGCCAAAGGTTGTCCGTGAGAAGATGAACCAGCTTCGTGTCGCCGACGCGATCAGCGAGATCTTCTCCCTGCTGCGGCGCTGCAATAAGTACATCGATGAGACGGCTCCCTGGGTTCTCGCAAAGGGCGAGGACGCGCTGTCAAAAGACCGGCTGAGCGAAGTGCTCTACAACCTGATCGAATCCATCACGATCGGCGCGGAGCTTCTCGAAGCATTTATGCCGGACACCAGCGCGAAGATCCTTGCGCAGCTCAACGCAAAAAAGCGCGGACTTGACCATATGGACACATTCGGGCAGTATCCGTCCGGAGGACAGGTGACGAACCAGCCGACGATCCTGTTCCAGAGGCTGAAGATGGAAGACGTCGAAGCGCAGATCGCCGCGCAGCATGCCGGAAATGAGCCTGCGGGCGGCGCAAAAAAGGATTCTTCAAAAAAGGCAGCTGACGAAGCGGAAGGCAAGGCTTGCGTTGGCGCGGCTCAGTCAGACGCTGCAGACGGAGCTTTAGCTCCGGAAGAGGCCAAAGAAAGCACCCCGGGTATCATGGATGTCGATCCCCTGCCGGAGATCTCGATCGACGACTTTGCGAAGCTCCAGATCCAGGTCGGTGAGATCGTGGCGTGTGAAGAAGTCAAAAAATCAAGAAAGCTCCTGTGCAGCCAGGTGAAGATCGGAAGCCGTACCCGCCAGATCCTCTCCGGCATCAAGCAATGGTACACACCGGATCAGATGGTCGGAAAGAAAGTCCTGGTCATCACCAACCTGAAGCCGGCCAAACTTGCCGGAATGATGAGCGAAGGAATGATCCTCTGCGCCGAAGACGCACAGGGCCGCCTGAGTCTGGTGCGCCCCGAAGGCGAAGTAGACTGCGGCGCCATGATCCGGTAAGAAAAATGCGCCGTGATCCGATCCGTGGCCAACGGCGCTGCAATTTGATACGTGCATTTGCGGCGCCGCGATCCGATCTATGGACTGCGGCGCCGCAACATTCAATGCCATTTAACCCTGAATGAATCACCAGAATGAATCATATGAGAAAACTTACAACCCCGGGAGAAACCCTGAAAATCATCTCCAGATACGACTTCGGCTTCCGCAAGAAGTTCGGCCAGAACTTTCTTGTGGACGAAGGCGTGATTGTGCGTGCGCTTCAAGCGGCGCAGGTTGGAAAAGAGGATGTCATCATTGAGATCGGGCCCGGGATCGGAACACTGACACAGTATCTTTCGGACTCAGCGCATCATGTGATATCGATCGAGATCGATAAGAAACTGATCCCGATCCTTGAGGAAACCCTCTCAGGCTGTGAGAATGTTGACGTAATCAATCAGGACGTGCTGAAGGTGGATCTGAACGCAATTGCGCAGCAATACCATGCCGGATTACCCGGCGGATCCGGAACGGCCTGCCCAGCCGGCTGTGATGGCAGCCATTTTCTGCATCCTCTGAAAATCGTCGCCAACCTTCCCTACTACATCACAACCCCGATCCTGATGAATCTCTTCCGAAGTCACGTTCCGGCACAGTCCATCACGGTTATGGTGCAAAAGGAAGTTGCGGACAGGATGTCGGCACAGCCGGGAGGGAAGGATTATGGTTCCCTTTCCGTCGCTGTGCAGTACTATAGTTCCCCGCGGATCGTGGAAGAAGTACCTCCGTCCTCATTTATCCCGCACCCGAAGGTGACCAGCGCTGTTGTGACGATGGACCTGTATGAAGAGCCTCCGGTCAGGGCCAGAGACGAAGCACTGTTTGACGCCATCGTGCGCGCCGCCTTCGAACAAAGGCGCAAGACGCTCGTCAACGCCCTGTCCTCTTCCGCCGCTGTTCCTTATGGAAAAGAGCAGATCACAGACGCGCTGAATCAGCTTGGGCTCTCTTCCTCCATCCGTGGCGAGAAGCTCTCCATCAAAGACTTCGCCTCGCTGTCCGACTGTCTTTGCGGCGGGTAAGAACCCTTTTCGTTGCAGGTCACACCCCGTCCGGCCTCCTGCGGCAGACACAGGGGTCCTTCGTTCCGACCCCCGAAAGTCTACACTCAGGATCCCTGTGTCTGCCTTGGAGCCGGCCGGGTGTGACTGTTATCCCTTTTCATCAAAAAAGGCAGCGGTCCTATCTGGACCGCTGCCTTTTCCAGTTCTTCTCACCACGGACGTTATTCCATCCGGCTGCTCTCTTCTCATCCTACCCGCAGCGTAAACTTCCGGGCCTCTCTCTGAGAGCTGACACACTCGATCTGTGCCCCGAGCCCTCTGAGCTTTTCGTCAAAGTTCTCATACCCACGCTGAATGTACACAATGTCATCGATCGTTGTGATACCTTCCGCGGCAAGTCCTGCAATCACCAGCGCAGCGCCTGCCCTCAGGTCCGGCGCACTGATCCTGGCACCGGTCAGCCTGTCTGACCCGGTAATGATCGCGGTGTTGCCCTCCACCTTGGATGTCGCGCCCATCCGGGCCAGCTCATCCAGGTACTTGAAACGATTCTCAAAGATCGACTCCGTCACGATCGAAGTCCCCTCCGCCATCGCAAGCGCGACGCCGATCTGCGGCTGCATATCCGTCGGATATCCCGGATACGGCAGCGTCTTGACATTTGCACAGGACAGACGCTTCGGCGCGATCACACGCACTTCTGTGTCATACTCCTCCACACGGCATCCAATCTCAAGGAGCTTGGAAATCGTCGCCTCCAGATGCTTCGGGATGACATTTCTTACCAGCACGTCCCCGCCGGTACAGGCGGCGGCAAACATAAAGGTCCCCGCCTCAATCTGATCCGGAATGATCGAATACTCGGTCGCGTGAAGCTTCTCCACGCCGACAATACGGATTACGTCGGTTCCGGCACCCTTGATGTTCGCGCCCATACTGTTAAGGAAGTTCGCCACGTCAACGACATGAGGCTCCTTCGCACAGTTCTCGATTACAGTGCGCCCTTCCGCCATCGACGCCGCCATCATAATGTTGATGGTCGCTCCCACGGATACCGTATCCAGGAACAGATGGCAGCCTCTCAGATGCTCTGCCTGCGCACAGATACTCCCGTTGCGGATGGAAACCTTTGCGCCAAGCGCCTTGAACCCCTTCAGATGAAGGTCAATCGGCCTGGAACCGATGTTGCAGCCGCCCGGAAGCGGCACCTCGGCCTTTTTATATTTTCCAAGCAGAGCGCCCAGCAGATAGTAACTTGCGCGGATCTTCTTAATGTACTCATATTCGATGTTGACGTCGCCGATATCGGCTCCGCACAGCATCACCGCATGCGGCGTCAGGCGGTCAACCTTTACACCGATCTGGCTCATCGCTTCCAACATGACATTGACGTCACGTACGTCCGGGAGATTCTCGATCAGAACCTCATCATCTGTCATGATCGCCGCGGCAAGAATCCCAAGGGCTGCGTTCTTCGCGCCGCCGATCTCAACATCACCATGCAGCGCAATCCCGCCCTTGATTATATATTGTTCCATACTCATTCCTCTTCAGTTACTAATTATTCCACCCTCCGGGTTATCCCTCATTCTCCCGGGAGGCGCTCCCCCTCATGTCTGCCTGCTCATCTGTGACCCGGTTTTACGGGTCCGATCCCTCGAAAATCCTGTATCTCAGGTTCCCCTTTCTCAGGAGTAAGCAAACAGGACCAGCAATCTGATGCTCGTCCTGCATATTATAACCATATTTCACATGTCTGTAAACAGATTTCGTCAGATCCGGCTGCTGCCTGGCCGTCGTAGTTACAGTTCGCTGCCCCGCCGCCCTGTGCCTGTGGCCTGATCCCTCTCATCATGCTGCCGGGTTCTTACCACCCTTTCCCTTCCCGGCCGTTTTCTCCTTGCGGATATGCTCATATTCCCGGAGCTTCCGCACCTCCCCGGCACTCAGGTCTTTGGGTACCGTGATCTGAATCACCACATACAGGTCACCGCGTACGCCGCCGCTCCTGCTCTTCTTCCCCTTTCCTGCAAGCCGGAATTTCCGCCCGCACTG
>ONVT01000142.1 GCA_900321365.1 uncultured Eubacteriales bacterium
CGGTACCGGTCGATCTCGGCCGGAATGCGCTTTGCCAGCGACTCTGTGATATAGATGACTTCATACTGGCTCTGGGACAGCCTCTTGAGAAGATCCACCGCCTCCTCGTCCGGATCCTCCGCCTCCACGCGGAAGGTGTCCAGTCCGAGCGCGGAAAATCCGTAGATCGAATCCCAGTCGCCCATCACTGCTGCCTTATACATACATCGCCCTTACCCTTTCCCGGAGCATCTCCTCAGGGAGATCATTTCTCTTTGCCGCGAGGATGATGCGGACCGTCCGGATCTCATTCTCACGGGCAAGGATGTAGGCCGCGATCGGTCCGATGCCGAACGGATTATGGATCTCGGGACGGATCGTCTCGATCATCCGGTTGTCGCACCAGCGTTCAAATGACGCGACCGATGCTTTCAGCTCATCCACCGCATCCGCGTACACGGTATGGTCCAGGTACGCGCAGACCGCTTCCGTTCCTGCGGCCGCCGCCTCCGCGAGCAGCTCCGTGTCGAGGGTTTCGCACGGCGCCAGGGCTTTCCGGATGAACTGGGCGTCCTTGCCGCATTTCGCGCAGCGCACCGCGATCTTGATGTCGCCGGTCGCGCAGATCAGCTCTCCGTAATCGGCAAGAAGCTTCTCACCGGTTGCCGCGCCGGCCTCTCTGACCGCTTCGAGCGCCGCCCTGTCGATGATCGCGTCGCACAGCTGCCCGTCGCGGGTCTGAAGGAGCGTCTCCTTCGCCTCCTGCGCGACAGCTCTCATGGGCTTTGGCAGAGCCTCGTAGTCGGATTCTGTCAGAGCCTGCTCGATCACGGCCGGATCCAGGGTGCCGTCCTCGACATAGATCCCCGGGTGCGTGCCGTCGATGCAGCTCTCCTTGACCGCCGCCTTCAGGTTGTGGTAATCCCCCGCCAGCCGGAACACATCGAAGATCTTCATATTGTCCGGAACCAGTTCCCGGATAAATGACCACGTCTTCTTCTGTTCCTCGGCGAACATTTCCTCACTCGGAAGATCCGGATTCCCCCAGCCTCTCTCGCTGAGGATCCTCAGGCAGTCCTCCTCGCCGGAGGCGGACTGCAGCTGCGCAATCACAGACTCATTCAGCAGGGACAGCTCACGGGACCGGACACGCGCGACGGCATATATATACTGCTCAGCCATTGCACTCCTCCTTTCTGCCAACGAGTGAATTAACACCCATATAGCAGATGACTAAGTTCCTTTCTCATCAACAAAAGCGTCTGTACACACTTTGTATCAGACTCACAGAATCAGATTACTTCTATGAGAACAGAACCTTCCCTGCCGCGTCTGTCATTTCATCCTTCAGCTCCTCGAAGATCTCCTCCACGGACAGGTTCTGCTCCAGTCCGTCGTACTTCAGGATGAAGCCGCCGCTGATCTTCGCGTCCTCTTTGGACACGTTCAGGCTGGCTCCCTTCGGAAGCGCCGCCACCAGCTTCGCGGCAAAGTCCTTCGGAAGACGCTCAAAGTCCTGCCTGCTGAAGCAGATCTCGCCCTCGCGCGGGAGCGCATGCTTTGTGACCAGCTTCAGGATCAGGGTAAAATACTCCTGCGCCGGGAGGCTCACAAACGCCTCCTTCGCCTTGTCGATCACGCCCGCGATCAGGTCCTGCTTCGCCGAAAGGATCATCCGTCTCTCCTCGAGCGCCGCGGCACTGTCCGCCCTCGCGATCAGGTCATCCGCCTGGATCTTCGCGCGGGACAGGATTCTCTGCGCCTGCGTGTCCGCTTCCTTTCTGGCTTTGTCCATCTCCGCGTCATAGGCATCCTGTGCCTCCTTCATCACGGAGCTGACCGCCTTCTCGGACTCTGAGCGGATATCCTCCAATATTTTATCTAAACCCGCCATCAATAATGTCTCCTTGTATCTTCATCTCAGGATACTGCTTAGTATCCTTTTCCTGTCGCGTCTGCCGTATGATATTGCCTGTAAACGGCAGTTTCCTGACATTCCCTGACTGTCGTACCGGAAAGTACCAGGGTCAGACGGCAGCTCATTTCGGAACGCCGAAGATCGCCAGGATGGAGATCAGAAGAGCCAGGATCGCGTAGGTCTCGACCATGGCCGGGAAGATCATGGATTTACCGAAGGTCTCCTGCTTCTTGGTGACCATCGCGATGGAAGCAACAGAAGTTCTGCCCTGGTTGATCGCGGAGATCGGCTCGACGATGATAACCGGGAGGCATGCCGCAAGATACAGAAGACCGGTGGACAGGGCCATGTCCGGATCCGCGCCGCCGCCGAGAAGTCCGATCTGGGACAGGCAGATAAATGCGATCAGAAGACCGTAGATACCCTGTGTGCCGGGAAGCAGCTGAAGGATCAGAACCTTCGAGAACAGATCGGGGTTATCCGTACAGGATCCCGCTGCCGCCTGGCCGGCGATGCCGACGCCGCGCGCGCTGCCAAGTCCGGAAGTTGCTGCCGCGAGTGCTGCTCCGGTAAGAGCGAAAAACAGACCTAAACTCATAATTACATTTCCTCCTTAAACTTAAAGTACTTCGTATTTGCAGCGAAGGGACGGAATTTCTTTCCGCCGCCGTCGTAAAACTTTCCGAAAAACTCGACGTATGTCAGACGGTTTGTGTGGACATAGGCGCCAAGCGCATTGATCGCCAGGTTCAGGACATTCCCGATCAGGAACACGACGATGAACAGGATCACGCCCGGAACGCTGTTTCCGCCCATGCTTCCCATCGAGTTGAACACCTGGGCAATGACGCCGGTGGCAAGTCCCAGGGCCAGGAGCCTCGAGTAGGACAGGACGTCGCTCAGCCAGCCTGAGATGCCGTACAGCGCGTATATGCCCTTGAGAATCCGCTTGACCCAGTTCTTCGACGACCTTCCGCCGGTCAGGATGATTCCCACCGCGGAAATGATCATCAGCACCATCATCGGCGTCTTGAGAGAGGCCGGGAGCGGATTAACGGAGAGCATATCCGCCATCGTGCCGATTGTCAGCAGGAACACGATGCAGGAGATCAGGAGCACATACCACAGGAGCACGTCGTAAACCATGTCCTTGATTTTCTTCTCCCTGATCAGCATGTACGCCTTCGCGGCAAGACCCGTGAACATGTGGATCAGCGCGATGATGAAGCAGAAGGTCAGCATCCGCATCGGCTCCTCAAGCGGCGCGAACCACAGCGGCTTCAGGCCGAAGTCTTCTCCCTTTCCGAAGAAGGTCTGCCCGATCACGTCGACCGCATCTCCGAAAAATGACCCGAACATGAATCCCCAGAAGGTGGTCGCGATTCCGCAGAAAAGGAACATCCGCATCGTCTTCTTCATGCCCGGTTCCATCGTTTTTCCCATCTTCCACAGGATCAGCGCGGTGCCGATCACCAGCAGGATGCCGTACCCGGCGTCCGAGAGCATGATTCCGAAAAGAATATAATAGAAGAGCGACGACAGGAAGGTCGGGTCGATCTCCTTCTTCCCCGGAAGCGAGTAGCTCTCCGTGACTCCCTCAAGCGGAGAGGAGAAACCGTTGTTCTGAAGCAGGACAGGCGGCGTCTCCTTCGGAGTTATCTCCGTGACCTCCACCGCGGCGTCGAACCTGCTCTCGAGTCCTGAGGCTACGGCCTGGGCGCTCTTTGCGGGGATGAAGCCCTCCAGGAAGAAGACCCTCCTTGACTGGAGCAGCTGCGAGATCACGCCGTACTTCTCCGCCCTGGCCGCGTAGTAGTCGGACGCGAACCGGATGTCCTCCCTCATGGGGGCGAAAGAGCAGATCTTCTCCCGCACCGCCTCACTGTGCTTCTGCGTCTGGGCGATCTCCTCGTCGATCTCTTTCACGCGCTCAGCGGGGTTC
The DNA here is from genome assembly GCA_900321365.1 of uncultured Eubacteriales bacterium. Next base: position 3,840 of record ONVT01000142.1, read on the forward strand.
ATGTCGGAGGAGGGCGGCGCGGCGAAGTTCATCCGCCTCAGTGCTTCCCGCACCGCAGGCTGGTCCTTCTTCTCGCAGACGAGGAAGATACATGTCTGGGTCGCCCCTGCGGAAATGATCTCGCCGTCAAATGTCTCGACGTTCGAGAGTTTCTTCAGCTGGGTGTAAAGCGCGTCGAGCGTGTACTCCCCCTGGAGCGTACCCGTGAATACCGCGGTCGTCCTCGTCCCCTCCAGATCCATCGGAAGGTCGAACTTCAGCCACGGCTCCAGCGCCGTCTTCTGATCCTCCAGCTTCGGGATCTTCGAGACAAGGTCGGCGTACTGCTTCTCCTTCTCGAGGATCTCCGAGCAGGCGTGGATCGTTGACTTCGCCTTCTTTGTCCTCTCGTCGAACTCCGTCTTTGTCAGTGCCTTCCTTCCGTCAAAACTTGCGAGCAGGCCGGTCTTTTCCGGCGCGAACCGCTTCAGCACGGCCAGCGCGTCCTCCGCCTTCTCATGGTTTTTCATGAAAACCTGCTGTGACTTCGACATGTCCGTCTTCGTAAAGACGTCGTCTTCTTTTCCCCTGATCGAGATCTCTACCGCGCCCAGCACCTGCAGATATTCCAGAACGGCCTTGCGGTCGCGCTTCATCGCGGCAACCGAAATTCGTTTCATCGGAACTACAGACATAGGCTGTTTTGTCTCCTTTCCGGCGGGGTGTATGTTCTGCGGGTCTGTCTTTCTGTCGTTTTGACTGTCGCACCGGAAAATGCCGCATGTCAAATGACTATTCTATAGATATCAGAAAGAAGCCCGTTGATTAACACTCTACCTTGATAATGAAAGTCTGGATGGAAACCGTCCAGGATACTGTCTGAATATACTATTCTATATACTCAATTCGTTCCCGACGCGAGTGCAAGGACAGCCTTCACAGCCGCGTCGCACTTCGGCGCTGCGGCTTCCTTCAGCTTCTCCACAGCCTTCTTCGTCTCCTCAGACTTTTGGTCAATCAGTTCCTTCTGCTTAGCCTCAGCTTCCTGGAGGAGCGTCTGCGCATCGCTCTGCGCCTTCTTAACCGCCTCCCGGATGATAGCCTCCGCGTCATCTTTGGTCTTAGAGGCAAGCTCCCTGGCGTCGGCAGCGGCCTTCTTCTCAGCCTCCATCGTCTGCTGCTCAACCTCACGGATCGCATCAATGGTACTTTTGGCCATTCCTACACCTCCCTTGGCGACCGCTTCGATCCACGCAGTTCTCAGTCTGTGCGGATCACTCCCTGACTTTCCGGCTACATGGCTGAATTCCCAGTCCATGCAGATCGCTGCATGACTGACTTAAACCTGCATGTCCGGATCACTCTCCGGCTGCATGGTTGGCTTCAACCTGCATGTCCGAATCATATCAACGGTCGTAATATCTATGACGTAAAAAGTGTATCATAATGGTTTTTTTGCGTCAACGAAAGAAAGAACAATGGGGCAGACCCTTGTTCAGTCTGCGTGTCACCCATCGTGGCAAAATGAAAGATATTGATTGCCATTTCTTTCAAGATGAGTTATTTTTGAGTCAGTTACTGGTTTATGCCTTGCAGGAGAGGAAAAAGATGAGAACCATCAGTATTCGCCTTAATGATAATGACTATGACATGCTCAATGAGATGCTGTCCAATATGGGACAGACAAAACAGACTTTTTATGAGAGCTACACAAAGACTGCGCTGCGTCTTCGGAGAATCCCTTTTCTAATTGAAGATCCTCTTGATCCGTTTTACTCAGAATCCAATATGACCCGTCTACATGAATCGGAACAGCAGTTTCACGATGGAAAGATTGTTGTAAAGACCTTGGATGAATTGGAGCGCATGACAGATGAGTAAAGACCACACATTCACAAAGGAAGGGTTGCAAAGCCCTTCCTCTGTGTTCATCCTATCCCGGTTATCGAGAATCATTTGGTTTTGACTTTCTTGATCTTGCTCCACTTCGATACGCCATCTGTCCCGACATATCGCACTCTCACATAATACGTTGTCTTCCTCGCCAGCTTCAGCGTGGCCTTTGTCTTCTTCTTTCCAACATTCCTTGTTGCGACAATGTTCATGAATGCCGGATCGGTCGCGGCTTGCACCGCAATATACCGGATCTGTTTGAAAAGCTTCTTTCCTGCTTTGTTCTTCTTAATCTTATTCCAGGAAACCAGGACTTTGTTCTTCTTTGACTTCAGCTTTTTCAGAACCGGAGCCTTCATGATGGTAATCTTTTCCTGAGATGTCGGCTGCTCTGTTGCAGTCTTTGGCGCGGTTGTTGTCGTGGGTGTTGTTGGAGCTGTCGTTTGCGTTGTCGCCGTTTCTCCCGTCGTGCTGCCTGCTGAAGTATTACCGGTTCCTGAATTACCTGAAGGTTTCTTATCCGCCTCTGCCTTCATATCAGCATACTTCTTTTCTGCATCAGTCAGCGTACTGTAATTCGTTACCAGTTTCTTCTGATCAGTGGTCAGCGCGTCATACGCCTTTCTCGCTGCGTCGATCTTCGCTTTACACGCATCCGTATACGACACAGCGCCAATGGCCTTGATCTTCTCATCTACGCCACTCGCCGCTGCTTTGTCAGCTGCTGCTTTGTCCATATAAGTATAGGTAAACGTTGTATTCCCAGTAATTGTTGTTGTAGTATTCGGTGTAGTATCCCAACTACCAACCTGATAGCCTGCATCTGGTTTTTCACCAACAGCAGGAATCTGATCTGCTGACAGTTTTAGAGTTACTCCCGCAACGCCAAATAGAGTAACTGTCTTTTCATCTGTTGTTTCATCATTCCAGGAGCCATTCACCACCTTAAAG
>ONVT01000202.1 GCA_900321365.1 uncultured Eubacteriales bacterium
CTGCGATGAAGACATGGACTATGCGCAGAAGCTGATGGAGGCCGGTATATTTACAGAGCTCCACGTAGAACCCGGTGTTCCTCACGCCTATGAGTCCTTAGAAGGGACCCCGCAGGAAGAACGGTTCAAAGAACTGAGAAATGCTGCCACTGCACGGATGCTTGGAAATGCAGAAACCTCTGATGAAGAAGTAGACTACGAAGATATCCTTAAGTATCTCTTTGGTGAGTAAGGAAAGAAATCAATGTAATTGAGAAATGATGGGGAGTCGTTGTATTTGTTGCAACGGCTCCCTTCCTGGTGTGGTATAGTGATTGTTGAAAATGAGACAGCAATATCTGTTACCTGGGTTCAGGACCCGTCCAAATGATTACGGAAGGATGCGGAATGGATCTTTGAAGGGGAATATGACGGAGTGGTAGGATGATATCAGATGATTGAGGGGGAGTCTGTCATATGTCAAAACAATTATGGAAGCCGGGGAATATGCTTTATCCGGTGCCTGCGGTGATGGTAAGCTGCATGGGCAAAGACGGTAAAGCAAATATTATCACTGTGGCATGGACAGGAACGATCTGTTCTGATCCCGCCATGGTATCGATCTCTGTCAGGCCGGAGCGTTTTTCGCATGGAATCATTGAAGAAAGCGGTGAGTTCGTAATCAACCTTGTGACAGAAGGACTGACGAAGGCGTGTGACTGGTGCGGAGTCAGATCCGGGCGGGATCACGATAAGTTCCGTGAGATGAGGCTGACGGAGTATCATTCAGAACTGATGGATACGCCAGCCATTGAAGAGAGCCCGGTGAATATCTGGTGCAGGGTGGAAAGGACAGAGCATCTCGGATCGCACGACATGTTTATCGCCCGCGTCACCGGTGTAACTGTTGATGACAGATACATGGATGCGAAAGGACGGTTTGCGCTGGAAAAAACCGGACTGATCACTTATTCCCACGGAGAGTATTACGCACTGGGAAAAAGGATCGGAAAGTTTGGCTATTCGGTCAGGAAGACAGTGAGATCATGAATTATGACAAAGACGTAGAAATCATTAAGGCAGCGATTCTGCAGAGCCAGTACGATGCGGCATGCTCTGTGAACCTGTAACGGGAGATTTGTTCTGCAATGGAATGTTCACAATGTTTTCATTGGAATCGGGCCGGACTCTTGATATAATAAAGTTGAGTTATTGTTCGCGAGTATTAATCGCTAAGGCCAGAGGATAGAGAATTATGGAAGGGTCTGCTCAGAGAGCTGAATTCAGTTCTCGGTTTCGAGTCCGAAGGGCGAAGGAAACGAGATTCCTGAATTCGCAGCCGAGAACAGGTGAGTCAGATAAAGCTGGCGTTTATAGAGGAGAGAAGACGGCACGTTCTGGATTCCTGCGCATATGGGGAATCCTGCTCTTTATGATGCTCAGCCTTGCCTTCCTGCAACATCCCGCGCAGGCGGCGCAGCCCAAACTCAACAAGACGAGTATCACCGTCGTGACCGGCAGGAGTTACAAGCTGAAGATCAAGGGCACGAATCAGAAGGTGACCTGGCGCTCGAGCAACCCTTATGTGGCGAAGGTATCCGGGAAAGGCGTCGTCACCGGGAAGCATATGGGATATACGACGATCTCCGTGAAGACGGGAGACGTCACGCTGCAGTGCCGTGTCACGGTGCTGGGCCGCAGGAAAGAGAAGCCGTACATCTTCTGCTATGAGAAGGATAAGGAAGGGAAGACCGTCGAGACGGGCAATGCCTACAATCTTGCGGTGATGAACGGGCAGGACAAGAACTGGACGTGGAAGGTTCACAACACGGAGCTCGCTACGCTGTATTCGAACGGCAACCACCTGGAAACCAATCAGCTCGGCGGGAAGTACTGTCAGCTGGTCGAGACCTTTATGGGGAAACCGGGGACGGTGCTCATCACCGCGCAGTGCGGCTCGACGACGCTCCGCTACAACCTTGTGATCAATTCTTCCTCGGACGACGCCCGTTATACACAGATGCGCTCGCAGGTGATCTCGCAGGTGATCCGCCCGGGCATGTCCGCGCAGGCACAGTGTCTTGAGCTGGCGAAATGGCTGAGCGACTATGCTTCCTACCTTGTCACGGACAAGGAGGATTATTCCCTTTTGTCGTCAAAGGTCGGACAGTGTTATCACTATGCGAAGACCTATGATTTTCTGCTGGAAGCGACCGGGATTCCCTGTGATTACATCAGCACGGCGTCCCACGCGTGGAATCAGGTCTTGATCGACGGCCAGTGGTATAACATCGATGTGACAGGATTTGACACGGACAGCAGCATTTATCCATATGACTATTCGTATTTCATGGTTTCAGACGCCGCCTTCTGGAGGAAGGAGGCCCGGTGCGTGCCTTATCACCGGTGCACCAGTACCCGGTATGATTTCGGGGTACGGTTCGCAAACAGTCCGTGGGTGACCGGGACGTGGGTAAACTATTGATCTGTTTTTTGTAGGATGCCCTTCCGGGCATCTTTTTATATATACAGGCTGCGGAGCAGAGATGTGTAAGTGTATTTGCAGATGATGTAACAGAAAAGACGGGGGCGAGAAAAATGAGAGCGATCAGCTGGAATGTGAACGGCCTGAGGGCGTGTGTCGAAAAGGGGTTTGAGGAGATATTCCGGGAGCTGGATGCGGACCTGTTTGCGCTGCAGGAGACAAAGCTGCAGGAGGGACAGATCCGGCTGGAGTTGCCGGGATACCATCAGTACTGGAATTACGCGGACAGAAAGGGCTATTCCGGGACAGCGGTATTTGCGAAGAGAGAGCCTGAGAACGTGCGCTATGGGATCGGCATCGACGAGCACGATCACGAGGGCAGGGTCATAAGTCTGGAGTATCCGGAATACTTCTTTGTGGTGTGTTATACCCCGAATTCGCAGAATGAGCTGAAGCGGCTGGACTACCGGATGAAGTGGGAGGATGACTTCCGCGCGTATCTGAAGTCGCTTGACGAGAAGAAGCCGGTGATCCTGTGCGGCGACCTGAATGTCGCGCACAATGAGATCGATCTGAAGAATCCGAAGACAAACCGCATGAACGCGGGGTTCACGGATGAGGAGCGCGCGAAGATGACGCAGCTGCTCGAGGCGGACTTCACGGACACCTTCCGGCATTTCTATCCGGATCTGGAGGGCGCGTATTCCTGGTGGAGCTACCGGTTCCGCGCGAGGGAGAAGAACGCCGGGTGGCGCATCGACTATTTCATCACATCGAAGCGGATTGACGATAAGCTGGTGGACGCGAAGATCCATACGGAGATTCTCGGGTCAGACCATTGCCCGGTGGAGCTGGAGGTGAATCTGTGAAGGTGTCGGATTTAACCCTCTGC
>ONVT01000037.1 GCA_900321365.1 uncultured Eubacteriales bacterium
CGGACAGACCATCCGGATCAGTTCCTCTTGAGGAAATCCGGGATCTGGATATCCCGCTCCTGGATCTTGCTCTGGGGCATACGGACCTGGGCGTTCTTCCCCGCAGCAGTGGAAGACACAGGTGTCTCAGCGGAGGTCTGCCCCGCCCGGTTGGAGAACGAGAATCCGCCGGACGGCCTGGAATCCGTCTTCGGGAACCGGAAGTCCGATCCGACCTTCCTTGTCGCGAAGATCGGCTGCGGCTGGTCGGCGTTCGGATCCTCGAGACCCGTCGCGATCACCGTGATGCTCGCCTCATCCGCGTAGGTATCGTCGTACATCGCGCCGAAGATAATATTCGCGCCGTCGCCGGCCAGCTCCTGTACATAGCTTGCCGCATCGTTCGCATCCATCAGGCTGATGTCTCCGCTGATATTGATGATCACATTCGACGCGCCCTCGATGGTCGTCTCAAGCAGCGGGCTCGCAACCGCCTGCTTGACCGCCTCAAGCGCCTTGTCGTCACCCTTGGCCATGCCGATTCCGATATGAGCGATGCCCTTGTCTGCCATGACGGTCTTGACATCCGCGAAGTCGAGGTTGATCAGTGCCGGCAGGTTGATCAGATCTGTGATGCCCGCAACCGCCTGCTGCAGAATCTCATCCGCCTTCTTGAACGCTTCCGGCATCGTCGTCCTGCGGTCCACAACCTCAAGAAGCTTGTCGTTCGGAATCACAATCAGGGTGTCCACCGTTTCCTTCAGCTTGCCGATGCCGGTAAGGGCGTTGTTCATGCGGACCTTTCCCTCGAAGCGGAACGGCTTGGTGACGACGCCCACCGTGAGGATGCCCAGCTCCTTCGCTACGCCCGCGATCACAGGGGCCGCTCCGGTTCCTGTTCCTCCGCCCATGCCGCAGGTCACGAACACCATGTCCGCCCCCTGGATCGCGTTGCGGATCTCCTCCGTGCTCTCCTCGGCTGCCTGCTGGCCGACCTCCGGTCTGGCACCCGCGCCAAGACCCTTCGTGATCTTCTCGCCGATCTGAATGACTGTCTGGGCCTTCGACATGGCAAGAGCCTGCTTATCGGTATTGACGCCTATGAATTCAACGCCGGCTATGGTATCCTCCACCATGCGGTTGACGGCATTGTTGCCGGCACCGCCCACGCCGATAACGATGATCCTTGCGCCGGACTCGGCTTCATTTGACATGATCTCTAACACGTGAGTATCCTCCTTGCGATTTGTCCCCGACACGGCCGCAGCTCTTATCCACAGCCCATATCTAATTTAATATACGTTTATTTAGATGTAAAATCAAGTTTTTTCTCGATTCTCGCAGCAAGTTACAGTTCAGAGGGCCGGTAGCGGGCTTCTGGATTGTAACCGCGGTAATCGTTACTGCGCCAGCGTGCCCGTCGCGGGATCAATCACATTCCAGTAGGCATCCACCGCGTTTCCGTTCTCGTCTACATAGCACCCGTCAATCGGATTCCCGTAACCGTCAACAACCTGCCCGTTCACGATGCGCGCGTCATAACGGAGCGTCCCGCTCGAGTCAAAGACCATAAAGGGAGCGCCGCTGCTTCCTGCCGCCTCTTCCTGTACCGCTTCCTCCTGCGTCCCCTCTTCAGCGCCCGGCTGCTCCTCCTGTGGCTCCTGGATCTGCGAGGAACCTTCGCCGGCAAGGGATCCGCCCTCCGGCTGTGCGACTGCCTGGCCCTCGCTGCTCTCCTGGCCGGCTTCAGTCTCCGGTTCGGATACCGTTTCGGAATCCGCCTTGAAGGTGATCGCCTCGTTCTTTCCGGTGAAGCCCTCCATGTTGAGGGTTCCCGCCTCTCCTTTTATCTGAGGATAGATAGAAACCAGGTTCGCGATTTTCTCCTCGAGGTATTCATCCTGCCCGAGCTGCACCGTGACCGGTCCCAGCCTGAGGACCATATTCTGGTTTGAGTCAAAGGTCACACTGTCCGGAATCAGGTCACTCTTGATCAGCAGCTGTGTGATGTTCAGCATCGTGCGCAGCTGGGACGCGTTCTGCGGCACCAGTTTCTGATAGAGCTGCGGCGACTCGATCTCCACGCCTGAGACCAGAGGAATTCCCGCGTAGATCGTGTCAGTAATCTCCTGTACGACTCCGTCCGGATCATAATAGACATTCTGTCCGTCATGCTGGACGCGGCCGACCATCTGATTCTCCTCCACCTCGATTCTCACGGAGGTCGGAGAGAGCATGGTAGCCTGGACGCTCCTGAGGTAGGGCGCATCCGCGGCAGGCGCTTTCGACCGGTATTTCCACGCGAAATAGAGCGTATTGCGCGTCTTGAAATCGTAGATCAGGTCGTCCCTGATCTGCTCCGCGAGATAACGCTCATTTCCCCTGACATCGATCGAACGGATCTGAAAGACCCCGAGCACGACTGCCGCCGCCGCTCCCAGCACAACAACCAGGATCGCAGCCGCCCTGATTCCTCTGTTCATACCATTGAACGTTCCTTTTCCCTTAAGACCAGCTGCTTAAACACACGGCCCCGCTCCTCATAGTCCCTGAACATCCCCCAGCTCGCGCAGGCCGGTGACAGCAGCACCGCGTCCCCCGGAGCGGCAAGGCCCACGCAGGTGTCGAAGCACTCCTCGAAGGTTTCACACATCCGGATATTCTCAAAGCCGTGACTCTTCGCGCACTGCGCGATTTTCTCCTTCGTCGCCCCGATCAGGACCAGCGCCTTCACCTTCCCATGGAAGCTCTCGATCCACGCGTCATAGGAGGAATCCTTGTCGTACCCTCCTCCGATCAGGACAGTCGGCCTTTTCATCGCCTCCACCGCCTTGATCGCCGCGTCAGGGTTCGTTCCCTTGGAATCGTTGTAATATGCAACCCCGTTCACTTCACCGACATACTCGATCCGGTGCTCGACTCCGGAAAATGACCTCAGCACTTTCCGGATCTGATCCAGGGGCATATGCATGGCAAGCGCGCCAAGAACAGCCGCGCTCACATTTTCATAATTGTGGTTTCCGAGTATCTTCAGTTCGTCTGTGTGTATCACGTCCTGCGTCTTACCCCCGAGGGAAACCTTCAGGACGCCGTCCTCCAGATACATTCCCTCCCTGAGGGGACGCGCGCTGGAAAACCACCAGATCCGGGGGCCGCCCGCGGACAGGCCTGAACCGAAACGGCGCAGCACCTCATCCTCATAGTTCAGGATGAGAACATCCTCAGCGGTCATGTTCTCCGCGATCCTCTCCTTCACACGGATATACTCCTCCATCGTGTGATGGCGGTTGAGATGATCCGGCGTGATGTTCGTGATCACGCCGACATGCGGGTGGAAGGACCATATTGTCTCAAGCTGGAAAGAGCTGATCTCCGCCACGCACACACTGTCGTCCCGGGTCAGGGAGGCCACATGGGTATATGGAATCCCGATGTTGCCGACCACATAGGCTCTGTTCCCGCCGAGAAATTCCTTCATCAGCTCCCCGAGCAGGGTAACCGTCGTGGTCTTCCCGTTTGTCCCTGTCACCGACAGAACCTCTCCGCGGGAGAGGCAGTATGCAAGCTCCACCTCGCCCCAGATTCTGACGCCCGCGTCTGAGATCCTTTTGACAGGTCCCACATCCACCGGCACACCGGGACTGACCACGCACAGGTCGGAGGACGCGATCAGTTCATCTTCCAGAGCGCCGGTCACAATCCGGATCCCCTCGCTGCCCTGATCGCCGAACTTTCCCGGACAGCTTCCTCTGTCAGGGATTCATTTCCATCATAGAGAACAGGATGCGCATGGCAGCTGACCAGAAGGCTGCTCGCGGCGACCCCGCTCTTTCCCGCGCCAAACACCAGAACCTGTTTTCCGGCAAGACTCTTACCACTGTCTCTCATCAGGTCATCCCCTCCTGTATAAACCTCTGTAACACTATAACCAGCCGGCATCGGCTAATCCTGAAACCGGATCAGCGCGACGAGGCACAAGAGCACGGTTATGATCGTGAACACTGCCACGATCCTGGTTTCCGACCAGCCGCCGAGTTCAAAGTGATGATGGATCGGAGCCATCCGGAATATGCGTTTTCCGCCGGTCTTCTTAAAATAAGTGACCTGGATGATGACGGACAGAACCTCGACAAGGTAGATCAGGCCCACGATGGCGATAAACACCGGCATCTGAAGCACGTACGCGGCGCCCGCGACGAATCCGCCCAGGGCAAGCGACCCGGTATCCCCCATGAAAACCTTCGCGGGGTGCACATTGAACAGGAGAAATCCCATCAGGGCGCCCGTCACAGCGGCGCATACAGGCTCTATGCCGCCCTGTGTCACCATGGAAGCGTAGCAGAAAAAGACGGCGACAACCGCCGTGACAGTTCCCGCAAGAGCGTCAAGTCCGTCCGTGAAGTTCACTCCGTTCACGGTACCGATGATAATCACGAAGGCCGCGACGCTGGCAAACACCCGGAAGGCAAACCCCGTGAGGACATAGCCCCCCGTAAAGGGAATCCTCCAGTCAAGGCAGGCCGGATCCCTCAGCCACGCATAGACGAGGAAGATCAGCGTCACCACGATCTGCCCCGCCATCTTCTGCTTCGGAAGAAGGCCGTCGGAGCGCCTCAGCACCACCTTCAGGTAATCGTCCACGAACCCGATGATGCCAAAGCCCAGCGTCAGGACCAGGACGGGAAGAACCCTCGGATACCGCGGGGCGAAAATGATCGTCGCGATCAGGGTGGATACCAGGATCGCAATCCCGCCCATCGTGGGAGTGCCTGCTTTTTTCAGATGAGATTTGACGCCATCTTCACGCTCCGTCTGGCCGACCTTCAGCCGGATGAGAAACGGAATAAGGAACGGAAGAATCAACGCCGACAGTCCAAAGGAAAGGAACACGGCTGCCAGGATGTCCGGTGTGATCATCATAAGTTCATAGCCTCCTCTTCCTCCGGCTCGGGAACCACCGCCCCTGCCCATATCGTATCGTCATCCCCGTCTCCCTCCACGGAACCGGGAGGAGACGCGATGTCCTCATTGTCAGCCACCTGCTCGACATCATCCAGCAGGACGCTGACATCCACCTCAATCTGGTTGCCGTATCCGTCAGTGACGATTCCCTTGTCCAGATCCGCGCTGCAGCCGGCAATCAGGTTCCCGGCGGAGTCAACAACCTCGCCGTTCTTGTTGACAGCGGCATCATTGTAAAGATTTCCGTAGGAATCGAAGCACTGGAATGCCGCGCTCTTCACAGTGTTCTGCACGGTTTCATTGATGCTGATCCCGAGGTACTGAAGCAGTTCGTCCGTGATCGGTTCCGTCGGATAGATCCCCAGGTACGGGAACAGCTCCGTCGCGATCTGGCGGAACAGAACCTGCGGATAGCTGGAGTCGGCCTGCTGGGCGACGTTCGGCTCATCAATGACGACATACAGGACGACCCTGGGGTCGTCGATGGGCGCCGCCCCGATGAAGGAAACCACGTAGTGCCCCTTCCATCTCGTGCCGTCCCTGGGGTCGATCTTTTCCGCCGTTCCCGTCTTTCCGCCGGTCAGGTAGCCGGGCACCTGAGATTTGCGGCCGGTACCCTCCTGGACCGCCGTCTTCAGGTATCCCCTCACCAGTTTGGACACGCCGGACGAGATCGGCTGACGCAGAAGGATCGGTTCCACCGTCTCTACCGCGGTCCCGTCCGCGCTCAGGATCTGTCCGACCACATGGGGCTGGAAGTAATAGCCTCCGTTGACGACCGTGCTGAAGGCGGCCGCCTCCTGTACCATGTTGATCGTAAAGCCCTGCCCGAAGGTACAGGTTGCAAGCTCAACCTCGTGCATCGTCTCACGGTTGTAGACAACGCCGGGGTTTTCATTCGGCAGGTCAATGCCGGTCAGGGTTCCGAAGCCGAATGCCTGCTGATAATTGATGAAATTCGTGATTCCCATCTTCATGCCGATGGTCATCAGGGCAACGTTGCAGGCGTTGACGATCGCGTACTCAAGCGTTTCTTCCCCATGCCCGTAGATGTTGTCGCACTTGATCGTGGTGTCGGTGATAAACAGGGAGCCGTTGCAGACAAAGGTGTCACCGTCCTTCACGGAGCCGGTCTCCAGCGCGGAGGCAACCGTGATGGGCTTGAACACGGAGCCGGGCTCGTAGCCTTCCGACACGCAGAAGTTCTCCCACTTCGTGTTCAGCTCATCGACATAGGTCTCGTCATCCATCGACTTGATCTCGGCCCCCGAGTAGCCCTCGGTCGTCAGGTCCGACGGATCGTTCAGGTTGTACTCCCGGTTGGTCGCCATCCCGAGGATCTCTCCCGTATTCGGATCCATGGCGATCACGCCCACGTTCTTCGCACCCTTCCCGTTATGCTGTTCATCCCCGTAGGTTCGGTCGAACGCGTCAATCTTCTCCTGGATAATCTCCTGGATGTTCATGTCAATCGTCAGCCGGAGCGTCTTTCCATGCTCGGGCTCGATGGTGGTTCTCTCGAATTCGGAGTTGTCGTTCAGGTATCCGAATTCGCGCCCGTTCGTCCCGTTCAGGTAATCGTCGTAGTAGTTTTCAACGCCGGTCGTTCCGACGTCCACAGCATTGGAAAAGCCGATGACCTTGCTCGCAAGGGCATCGTACGGGTAAGTACGGATGTATTTTTCTTCAAACCACACACCCTGGACATCCGCCCTCTCGCTCATGGCCTCATAGTAGGCTTCCCTGCCCATGGCCTCCTCGCTCAGGTCGGCTCCGTGCTGGTATTGTTCGAATTCTTTTTTCAGGTCAGAGGTGATGTTCTTCTCGATTACCTGATAGCGGGATGTCCTGGTCTTCTCCGATGTGATGGCCTCCCGCGCCTTTTCAGGATCAACGCCAATGATCTTCTCAAGCGCCTCGACGGTGGGCTCGAGGTATTCTTCTTTTTCATTGATCGCGTAGCAGTCCAGGACAACATTATAGTACCGGTCACTCCTGGCGAGAATGATCGAATTCCTGTCCTGAATCTCTCCTCTTCTGGCAGGGATCGACCGGGAATCATAGGACTGCTGAGACAGCACCTTCTTCGTGTAACGGTTCCCGCGGGTCGCCGAAATCGTCGCGACCCTCACCAGAAGCGCAACCAGTAATAACAAAACAAATGCAAAAGAAGCCAGAAGCTTTTTTTGCATCATCTTGGTAAAACGTCGTTCTTTTTTTACTTTTCCGTTCGGCTCGCTCAAGTAATCATGCCCCCGTTATCCAGATCTGTCGCAGGGTATCCGAAACGCACCCGTCGGCAGCTCTTTATTCAGGGATCTCCTCAAACTGCTTCACATAGTCACTCGAGGCCGCATGGTAATACACAATCTGGCTCTGCGCCGGATAACTCATTCCAAGCTCTTTGACCGCCTTGTTCCGGACGTACTCCAGATCGAC
>ONVT01000143.1 GCA_900321365.1 uncultured Eubacteriales bacterium
CTGTCAAGGTTGTTCTGATACGCGTTGTCATCCGACGGAGTGATGGTCCATACGACATCGACATCGCCGATCTTGCCGTGAGTCTCATCAACCGCTTCATATCCCGGATAGTGATCCGTGACACGGCTCTTGAACTCCTCGTTCCAGACCTGGATGTTCAGGACCTTGCCCTCATCCTCCGCAGCGAATGCGGCATTCGGCAGAACCATTGCGCCGATCAGTCCCAGACCGATCAGAGTCATCATACGTTTCTTCATGTTGTTGCCTCCCTTTTGTTTTTAGTGAATGACCTCGAGTTCCGGTTCAGCTTTTTCGTTTTTTCATTTCGTTTACTAAACCGTTTTCGTAACTTCACTATAGCCCTTCGTTAAAGACCTGTCAACTCGCATCTTTGCACAAAAACGGCGCCTGATTTTTGTGTATAATTCACAAAACAATTTTTCAGGCGCTCTGTCTTCTCGCTATTATTCAGATCCGCAACCCCTGCTTTGCAGCTGTTTTTTTCGAAATCGAAAACGTATTCGAATGTCAATGGCAACATAAGAACCCGACTGTCTGGCACATGCAGTGCATGTGCGTCCACAGCCGGGTTCCACGCGCGCGCGTTTCAGGCTCTGAGAGCTTGACGCGCCTGTCAAAGTCTCCCACCCACCGGCGCTCCTGCGAGGGCAGCCGAAGCTGCCGACGCAGAAGCAGTGGGTGGGAGAATAAAGCGGGGGCAGCCAGTACTGCCCCCGGAAAGTTCCTCAAAAAATCCTGACTCAACAGGAAATAGAAGATCAGATATGAAATAACCCAAATCCTGAGCAGCTTTCTCTCCCGTACCACACCGTAATTGCAGTATAGCTCAGTCCGTTTGATATTTCAATAGCTTTTTGTACAATTTGTCTCAAAAAATCTTCGAAGTTGAAGCGGATATGGACATGTCGTCCTATGATCCGCCTCTGTTTTCGTATTAAATCACACCTCCGTCCCCGCAGCTGTGGGACTTGTAACCTCATTCACACTCTTTGTTTTATTCAGGAATCACGCCTCATCAGCGTCTTCCATCAGGCTGAAGCGCTTCTTGATCGTGATGGTCTCCTCATATCCTGAGAAGATTTCCTCGACCTTGCTGCTGTCCATCTTCGGAGTAAGAAGGCTGACCACCGGAACGATCACAAGCCCGGCCAGCATGGTGATGGCGCCGGCGTTGATCGGGCTCTTGATATAGTGGAGGAACATGTTGCTCAGGGTAATGCCGACGCCCGCCACAAAGCAGGCCCATACGGACAGCTTCGTCGTCTTTTTCCAGTACAGCCCGTACAGGAAAGGAGCGAGGAACGACCCTGCCAGAGCGCCCCAGGAATAACCCATGAGCTGCGCGATAAAGGTCGGCGGATTCAGCGCCAGGACCACAGAGAGAATGATGAAGCATACGAGCAGAACCCTCATCACCAGGAGTTTCCTCTTCTCTTTCATATCCTTTTTAAAATGCGCGATCAGATCCAGCGTGACCGTGGAAGAGGATGTCAGCACCAGCGACGAGAGAGTGGACATGGACGCCGAAAGAACCAGAACGATCACGATTCCGATCAGCACATCAGGAAGACCCGAGAGCATGGTGGGGACGATAGCGTCATACGCGATCGATCCGTCCGCATTGTGGATCGCCGGGTTCTCGCTGTAGAGGCGTCCGAAACCGCCGAGGAAATAGCATCCGCCCGCCACGACGATCGCGAAAACCGTCGAGATCACGGTACCGGCCTTGATCGACCTCTCATCCTTGATCGCGTAGAATTTCCCCACCATCTGCGGAAGCCCCCAGGTTCCGAGCGATGTCAGCACCACGACGCCCAGCAGGTTCAGGGGATCCGGTCCAAAGAATGAGGCAAATGCGCCCTTCATCCCCTGTGTCACCGGAAGGTCGCTCTCAAACTGCGACAGGTTTGTCAGCGCCTGCAGAAATCCTCCGTTGCTCTTAAGCACCGCGAGAATGACCGCGCTGATGCCAAACAGCATGATGATACCCTGGACAAAGTCATTAACCACCGTTGCCATATAACCGCCCAGCAGCACGTACACACAGGTGAGCGCCGCCATGACGATGACGCAAACCGTATAGGGAATGTCAAATGCCATACGGAACAGCCTCGACAGTCCGTTGTACACCGAAGACGTATAGGGGATCAGGAAGATAAACGCGATCAGCGCGGCCGCGATCTTCAGCGAGTCCGAGTCAAATCGCTTGCCGAAGAAATCCGGCATCGTGCGGGAATCCAGATGCTTCGTCATGACGCGGGTGCGGCGCCCGAGAACAATCCACGCGAGCAGCGAGCCCAAAACCGCGTTTCCGATGCCGGCCCAGGTTGCGGAGACGCCGTACTTGAATCCGAACTGTCCCGCGTAGCCGACGAACACAACCGCCGAAAAATAGGAAGTCCCGTAACCGAATGCGGTCAGCCACGGGCCGGCACTCCTTCCGCCGAGGACAAAGCCGTCCACACTGCGCGCCTTTCTTCTTGTCATGACCCCGATCAGGATCATGACCGCAAAAAACAGAATAAGAAATACCACCTTGATTGCCATGTTTTTGTAATCCCCTCTCCGTTCGTAGTGTATTGTCTGAACATGTGCTTTTACCATTTCATGTATAAATGCTTTAAAGCACTGAAGCAATCATACCACACTTTCCCGAAAACGCAACCCCCAAAAAAAGCCGCACCCCTGCCGCCACGCGGCTGTGGTGCGGCTTTCCGCGAGTTTTAATGATGTTCCAGCTGGTTCTCCCTGGCGACCAGGTTCTCGACGCCGTAGCGCTTTCTCAGCGCGGGCTTCTCAATCTTGCCGGTCGCGTTGCGCGGCACATCCTCAAAGATGATGATCCTCGGCCTCTTGTACCTGGGCAGGGCCGTGCAGAAGCGCTCGATCTCATCCTCCGTGCACTTTACGCCCTCCTTCAGCTCGATGATCGCGCCGGTGGTCTCGCCCAGACGCTTATCCGGCATGCCGATGACGGCAACATCCTTCACCTTCGGATGCTCCGAGAGGAAGTTCTCGATTTCCACCGGGTAGATGTTCTCGCCGCCCGAGACGATCACGTCCTTCTTGCGGTCCACCAGGAAGATAAATCCGTCCTCATCCTGCATGGCCATGTCTCCCGTGAACAGCCAGCCGTTCTTCAGAACCTCTTCCGTCGCCTCCGGATTGTTATAATACTCTGTCATGACGCCGGGGCCTTTGACGCAAAGCTCACCTACGCTGCCCTGCTTTACCTCGTTTCCGTTCTCATCCACAATCTTGCACTCCCAGCGGTATCCAGGGACGCCGATCGCCCCGACCTTGTGGATGTTGTCCAGTCCCAGGTGTACGCAGCCGGGGCCGGTGGATTCAGACAGACCGTAGTTGGTGTCATACAGATGGTTCGGGAAATAGTCCTTCCAGTGGCGGATCAGAGAGGGCGGCACCGGCTGCGCGCCGATATGCATAAGTCTCCACTGGTCCAGTTTATAATCGGAAAGCTTCAGGTCACCTCTGTCCAGGGCATCCAGAATATCCTGCGCCCATGGCACCAGCAGCCATACGATGGTGCACTGCTCATCCGAGACAGCCTTCAGGATGATCTCCGGCTTCGTTCCCTTCAGGAGCACCGCCCTGCTGCAGGTCCACAGAGAACCCATCCAGTGGAATTTCGCGCCGGTATGATAAAGCGGAGGGATGCAGAGGAAGCAGTCATCCTTCCCCGTGCGGTGGTGCACCGCCTCCATCTCAGCGGCCTGATACAGGGACAGATGTTTGTGCAGGATCGCCTTCGGGAAGCCTGTGGTTCCAGAGGAGAAATAGATGGCACCGTCATCCTCATTCGTCAGTTTGATTCCGGGCGTGCTGCTGGGATAATCCGATACCAGCTCCCTGTAGCTCTCCGCAAAATCCGGACATCCGTCGCCGACATAGAACAGCAGGCGCCCTCTTCCGATCCCATCCACATTCATCTGCAGGCGGGTGATGAACTCCGGTCCGAAAAACAAAACCGTCACATCCGCAAGATTGAGACAGTAGGAAATCTCATTCGATGTGTACCGGAAGTTAAATGGCACTGCGACTGCGCCGGTCTTAAGGATGCCGAAGTAGATCGGCAGCCACTCCAGGCAGTTGAACATCAGGATCGCAACCTTGTCTCCCTTTTTTATCCCGCGGTCGATCAGCATGTTCGCCACGCGGTTCGCTTTCTCATCGAAGGTCTGCCAGGTAATCTGGCGGCGGAAGGGGTGCGGGACGGTCTGCTGAACCAGGTCATATTCCTTAAAGGACAGCTTGCGCGGATCCTCCATCGTCGGGTTCAGTTCGATCAGCGCAATCTCGTTTCCGTGTTCACGTGCATTTCTCTCCAATAAATCTGTTACAGGCATGATGTCTTTCTCTTCCTTCCTTTTTATGTAGTTATCAGCGGTAATACGCCGCCAGCTTCTCAAACGCCGCCAGGGAGCGCTCCGCCCTCTGTGTTGGAACACAATAGCTGATGCGGGTATGGCCCGGGCATCCGAAACCGGTCCCGGGAACAATGAGCAGATTGAAGTCTTTTGCCTTCTCGCAGAAGGCAATATCATCCTCGATCAGCGTGCGAGGGAACATATAGAAGGTCCCCTGCGGCTCCACCACAGTGAATCCGATGTCCCGAAGCCCCTTCACCAGGATGTTCCGGTTGGTCTCATAGACAGAGATATCGCTGGTATCGTCCACGCACTCCGCGCAGACTCTCTGGAACAGGCTCGGCGCACTCACATAGCCGAGAACCCTGGATCCTCCTGCCACAGCGGCAAATACCTCGTCGTGATCCTCCATCTCCTCAGAAACCATCACATAGCCCATACGTTCACCGGGAAGAGACAGCGCCTTCGACCAGGAATAACAGACCAGCGTATTCGGATAATACGCAGGCACGAAAGGAACCGTTACCCCGGAGAACGCAATCTCACGGTAGGGCTCATCCGAGATCAGGTAGATGACCTGGCCGTACTCCCTGCTTTTCTCCTGCAGAATCTTCGAGAGCCTCCGGATCGTGTCTTCCGAGTATACCGCGCCTGACGGATTGTTCGGGGAATTGATCAGGACTGCCTTTGTATTCGGGCTGAGCGCATTTTCAAATCGTTCAAAATCGATCTGAAATGCCTCAATATCCGCGGGAATCAGTTTCATGACGCCGCCCGCCCCCTCGATAAACACCCGGTACTCCGGGAAGAACGGCGCGAATACAATCACCTCTTCTCCCGGGTTCAGCAGGCCGTACAGGCAGCCGCACAGCGCCCCGGCGGCTCCCGTGCTCATATACAGGCTTTCCGGCCTTACCGGATAATTGAAACGCCTGCGGATCGAAGAAGCAATCTTCTCCCGGACCTTCTGATCACCCTGCGCGCTGGTATATCCGTGAAGCAGCACCGGATCCGTCTCTTTCAGAAGACGTACCGCCGTCTCCCCTACCGTATCCGGAGCCGGAACCGACGGGTTTCCGATGGAGAAATCAAAAACATTCTCCGCGCCGACCTCTTCCATCCTCTTCTTTCCAAACTCAAACAGTTCCCGGATCACCGAGCGCTGCGTACCCAGTTCAAGCGCTCTTCTGTTTACATTTGCCATATTTTCCTCCTTCAGCCGGCCCGCCCGAGGTCAAATGCCCTCAGGTTCACTTCCCTGAGCTTCTCCGGCACGCAGGATTCCACCGCCTGTTTCCATCTGTCCGCCGGAATTTCAAAATATTTCGACAGTCGTCCCATCAGGACGATATTCACGGCCTTTGACGATCCTGCCTGCTCGGCCAGGGTCAGGCAGTCCATCGCGTCCACAACGGCTCCCTTCGCCTCAAGTTTTTCGACCAGATTCTCCGGATACTCCGCCGCGCCTGTAATGACCGGCATCGGATCGATCTTCTGCGTATTGGTCACGATACGCCCGCCCTCCTTCAGGTACGGAAGGTAACGCGCCGCCTCCAGCAGCTCAAAGGAGACGATATAGTCCGCCTCGCCCCTGTCAATCACCGGAGAAAACACTTTGTCCCCGAACCTTACATAGGTCACGACCGATCCGCCTCTCTGGCTCATGCCGTGGACCTCCGAAACCTTCACGTCATATCCTTCCGTCAGCAGGAGATATCCGAGGAGCTTGCTCGCCAGCAGGCTTCCCTGGCCTCCAACCCCGACGATCATGATGTTCTTTGTCTCCATAACCTGTTATTCCTCCAAAGTCCGCATCACTGTGGCCGTACCAGAGCGCCGAATCTGCAAAGCTGCAGGCAGACGCCGCAGCCGATGCACTGCGTCCGGTCGATCACGGCTTTGCCGTCTTTCATGCTGATGGCCGGACATCCGATCCGCATGCAGGACTTGCAGCCGACACATTTCGCAGGATCATTTTCCAGCGGTTTATCATGGACCACCTTTTTGCCCCCGACTGTCTTGAGCAGCGCGCACGGTCTCCTGGAAATGATCACCGACGGGGCGTTAGCGGCAAGCTCCTCCTTCAGCACCTCATCGCACTGTTTAAGGTCGTACGGATCCACCACTCTGACCCGATCGATCCCCATCGATCTGACAAGGTTCTCCAGATTGATCTTCCCGCAGGGATCTCCATGGATGTCGTACCCTGTCGACGGATTCTGCTGATGGCCCGTCATGCCTGTAATCGAATTGTCCAGGATAATGACGGTGGAGTTGCTGAGGTTATAGGCAATATCGGCCAGGCTTGTCATTCCCGAATGCAGGAAGGTGGAGTCACCGATCACAGCGACGGTATTCTTCTCGGACTGCGCTCCGCAGGCTTTGTTGAAACCGTGAAGCATGCTGACGGACGCGCCCATGCACAGATTGTTGTCCATCGCCGACAGAGGCGGCGCTCCCCCGAGGGTATAGCACCCGATGTCACCCATGACACGGACATTCTGCCGGTGCAGGGTGTAGAACAGCCCCCTGTGGGGACATCCCGCGCACATGACCGGCGGGCGGGGCGGAATCTCGTCCTCCAGCGCCTGTGTGGTGGGGACATCCATCCCCATGACCTCACGGAGAAGATTCTGGCTGTATTCAGACTCCTTTGGAAGCAGGTTCTTCCCGCGAACCTCAAGCCCCAGCTTTCTGCAGTGATGCTCGATCACCGGATCCAGCTCTTCCACAACCCACAGCTCTTCCACTCTTGACGCGAAGTCCAGGATCAGCGTGGTGGGAAGCGGATTCACAAGGCCGATCTTCAGTACATCAACACTGCCGCCGAACACCTCTTTCACATACTGGTAACAGGTGGAGTCGCAGATGATGCCGGTCCGGCCGATTTTCTCCTCCTCAGGACTCAGGGTACCTGTCTCCTGAGGCCATTCTTTCACCCGGTCCTTCGCCCATTCGATCCGGTTGAGGCTCACTCCCTCGAAAACGCATTCATTTCCAAGCTCGACCAGCTTCCGGGACCGTTCCTCCACAACCGGGTGTCTGTAAATCGCGTTTGCCGGCGTCATAAGGTACTTCTGCGGATTCTTTGCATATTCCTTCTGTTCAGGGCACACCCGCTCCCCTGTCTGGACGACACTCTGGGAATGCGCGATCCGCGTGCACATCTTAATTATGACCGGGGTGTCATAGGCCTCGGAGATTCCGTAGGCCGCTTTCGCGAACGCAAGGGCCTCGGCCGAGTCCGACGGCTCCAGCATGGGGAGCTTCGCCGCGAGCGCGTGATGGCGGGAATCCTGCTCATTCTGCGAAGAATGCATCCCCGGATCATCCGCGACCACGATTACCATGCCGGCATTGACGCCGGTGTAGGACGCCGTGTACATCGGATCCGCCGCGACGTTCATGCCCACGTGCTTCATCGCGCACATGCTCCTCTTTCCGGCAAGCGCCGCCCCGTAGGCGACCTCCATGGCGACCTTCTCGTTCGGCGCCCACTCACTGTAGATATCCCTGTACTTAGCGATCTCCTCCGTCACCTCGGTGCTGGGCGTTCCGGGATAACTGGAAGCGACACTGCATCCCGCCTCGTACAGTCCGCGGGCAAGGGCTTTGTTTCCCAGCATTAATTCCTTCATTCCTGCTCCTCCAATGACTTTCTGATCTTATCCCTGAGGCATCCGGTCCCGTCGGAAAGCATCCGCTTTACGCGGCTGATCGTTGCCGAACTGGCACCTGTGTTTTTCATAATGTCCAGGTAAACCTTGTCCTGGCTGAGCATCTTTGCCACCTCAAACCTCTGTTCAAGCGCTTCAAGCTCCTTGCCGGTACACAGATCGTCAAAAAAGTCGCAGCATTCCTCATAAGAGCTGATCGTCACGATCATATCGTACATCGCACGTCTGCGCTGTCTTTCTCTCATTCCGTCCTCAACACCATCCTTTCGCTCGACTGTCCCACTCCGGGATCTTTTCAGACCATCCGGAGGTCAAAATGAAGTACTGCGTTATCTATCCTATCACTTTCATGCTTTAAAGTAAACCGGTTAAAGTGTTGAAGTGCTGCAAGTCATAGTTTCTCTGTTATAGTTCAGAGGCCTGCCACAGGCCTGGGAGCCTTTGAACTGTAACGTTTCTCTCGAATCACAATAGCGGATGTGTTACTATAGGCGTGACGGCGGTTTTGTGCATGGAATCGAAAAAAAAGGGAGGGAGCGGATATGGCGCGGAAAACGGCATTTCTCGGAGTATTCTGCGCGGCCGCTCTGATCCTTAGCTACATAGAATCTCTCATTCCGTTTTTCGCCGGAATTCCCGGCATGAAGCTGGGGCTGGCGAACGCGGCGATCGTCACGGTTCTGTACCTGTACTCGTGGAAGGAAGCTGCGCTGGTCAACCTGGTGCGGATCCTCGCGGCGGGATTCCTGTTCGGAAACATGTTCAGCATCGTCTTCTCCGCGTCAGGCGCCGCCCTCAGCCTTTTCTGCATGCAGATGGTGAAACGGACGGACAGGTTTTCTCCCGCCGGCGTGAGCATCACAGGCGGCGTTGCCCACAACGCGGGACAGGTTGCTGCCGCCGCTGTTGTGGTTGAAAATGTGCGGATCGGATATTATTTTCTGCCTCTGGCGATCGCAGGCATCATCACTGGAGCCGTGATCGGGGTCATATCCGGAATACTGATCCCGAGGCTTCTTCCCTTGAGGCAGAATCTGTGATATCTTTGTCGCGAAATGTTTTTTTCACGAATAACGGCCTCCCCTGACAGACCAGATCTCTCAGAGTGGTCCGGCATAACAGAATAGAACTCCCGAAACCGGCGTTCTCAGATAGATAAGGAAGATCGGAACATGGCGTTAATTCAGAACAGAATCGTAGTAAAGGTCGGCACATCCAGCCTGACCAACGAAGCAGGCAATACAAACCTGAGGGCATTTGACAAAATCGCGCTGGTACTGAGCGATATCGCGAATCTCGGGTATGAGGTGATCCTCGTCTCCTCCGGAGCGATCGCGGTGGGAACGAGCAAGATGGGACTGAAGGAAAAGCCGAAGTCCATGCGCATGAAGCAGGCGGCCGCGGCGGTCGGCCAGTGTCAGAACATGTTTCTGTATGACAAGTTTTTCGGCGAGTATGGCCATACCATCGCTCAGATCCTGCTGAACGCGGCGGATATCGAGCAGGAAGAGAAAAAAGAAAACCTGACGAACACCTTTAACGCCCTTCTGGAGAGCGGGATCATCCCCATCGTCAATGAAAACGACTCCGTCAGCTACACCGAGATTGAGTCCAAGGACAGGCTCTTTGGAGACAATGACATGCTGTCCGCGGTTGTCGCGGTCCTCGTCCAGGCAAAGCGACTTGTGATCCTCTCGGATATTGACGGTTTCTACGAGGCAGATCCGAGATTTCACCCCCAGGCAAAGCTGATCCAGAGAATCGACCAGATTGACGAGTCGCTCTACCAGCTCGCGGGAGGCGCGGGATCACGGCGCGGCACCGGAGGCATGCGGACCAAGCTGCAGGCAGCGGAGCTTGCCACCAGGCAGGGAATCGATGTGACCGTCTGCAACGGCAGAAAGCCACAGCTTCTTTATGATATCGTGAACGGAGTTCCTGCAGGCACCCTGTTTACCGGCCGCCTTTCCTTCTGAAGAGGACATACCATGGAAGAGAACACACCATGGAAGAGGACATACCATTGAACCAGAAGAAACTGTTTTCTGCCCTTCCTGTATACTCCATCCTTCCGATCATTGCCATGATCGGCATGAACTGCCTTGCATACTTCGGAACAAGACTGATTAGCGCAGGGCGCTTCCATTATAATATCGAGTCCCCGCTTGACCACCTGATTCCGGTCATTCCCGCTTTTGTGGTCATCTATATTCTCGCCTTTGCGCAGTGGTTCGTATGCTATTTCCTGATCGCATGCGAAAAGAAAGAATACTGTTATCGTTATTTCCTCGGGGAGATTCTCGCAAAGGCAATGTGCCTTGCAATCTTTATCATCCTCCCGACTACACTCAATCGCCCGGAGATCACCGGGAACGGGATCTTTGAAAAGCTGCTTCGCTTTATCTATTCGATAGATGCTCCGGACAACCTTTTTCCCTCCATCCATTGTCTGGAGAGCTGGATGTGCTGGAGGGGCTGCAGGAAGATCGCCTGGCTGCCGGGCTGGTTTTCCCGCGCAAACCTTGTATTTACGCTCCTTGTGTTCGCATCCACCGTGTTCTGCAAGCAGCATGTCCTGATCGATATCGCCGGAGGCATTGCGGTCGCTGAGATCGGCCTGCTGATCTCCTCGAGGATTCTCAGGAACTATTTACAGAGGTAACCGCATGAAGAAAAAGATCCTCTGGGCCTGCCTTTCCCTGCTGATTGCAGGACTGACCATCCTGGCAGTCGCCTCCCAGAGCCGGACGTTCTCCCTTGCCGATCTGTGGGCCCTGATCCGGAGCGCGCACAAGGGCTGGCTCATTGCCGCGCTTTTAGCAATGTTCGGGTTCATATTCTTTGAGGGAATGGCCATCATCCGCGTCACCAGACGTCTTGGCTATCCAAAGTCACCCGCGCACGGCACCGTGTACGGGGCGGCGGATGTGTATTTTTCCGCCATCACGCCGTCCGCCACAGGCGGACAGCCGGTATGTGCCTGGTTCATGGTACGGGACGGCATCCCGGCAGCCACAGCGACAGTTACGCTCCTGATTACGCTGGTCATGTACACGCTGGCGCTGCTTCTGTCCGGGATTGTCACGATGGTGTTTTTCTTCCCGGTCTTTGCGGCATTTACGCCCCTGGCAAAGACCATGATCCTACTGGGCTCCACGGTCCTGCTGGCGCTTGGAATCTTTTTTCTGATGCTGCTGGTGAAACCGGCGATCCTCCACCGTATCTGTGGTGCGTTCCTGACTTTTCTGGAGAAGATTCATCTGATGCGCGGAGCAAAGAGGCTCAGGGAAAAGCTTGCCAGTGTCATGGAAGAATACGCGCTGTGTTCGAAAATGCTGCTCGGAAAGGGGCACGTGATGGCGGAGTCGTTCTTCTGGAATCTCTGCCAGAGACTTTCCTACTTCCTTGTCACCTTCCTGCTCTTCATGGCAGTGGGGAAAGGAAGCGCCATGGCTCTGAAGGCCACATCCGTCCAGTGCCTTGCCTGCGTGGGATCAAACTGCATCCCGATTCCCGGCGCGATGGGCGCCGCCGACTACATGCTTCTTGACGGCTTCAGCCAGCTGCTGAGCCATGAAAACGCTGTCACGATGGAGATGCTCTGCAGAGGAGTCGCCTTCTACTGCAGTGTCTCGGTCGGGCTTGTGATTGTCATAATCGGTTACTTTGCCGGCAGAAAAAGAAAAACAGGAAGGAATACAACATGATCGGATTTTATGATTATACGGTTCTGCTCACATACGGCTCGCTCATTTCCGCCATGCTGGGAATCCTGATCTGCATGGACGGGCAGGGGCACCCGTTTATCGGCGTCTTCTTCCTCATGATTTCCGGTCTGTGCGACGCGTTTGACGGGAAAGTCGCGCGGACAAAGAAAAACCGCACCATTCAGGAGATGCGCTACGGCATCCAGATCGATTCTCTCGCGGACCTGGTCGCCTTCGGCGTGCTGCCCGCATGCATCGGCAATTCCATGCTGCGCGTGCTCCCCTCCATGCCCGAGGTCAGCAGGGTCCACCTCAACCGCATGACGGCATGGCCGTTTGTCAGCATCTTCTACACAATCATGGCGATCTATGTGCTGGCAGCGCTGGTAAGGCTTGCCTACTTCAATGTGGAAGAGGAGATGCGCAATGACAAGCACGAAGGGGCGAGAAAGTTCTACACCGGTCTCCCGGTGACCTCCGCCTCCCTGATCTTTCCGATCCTGCTCTCCTTCCAGTACATCATCCCCTATGACATCACACCGCTGTATTTTGTGGCGATGCTCATCGTCTCCTGCCTCTTTGTGATGCCGCTTCCTGTGCGGAAGCCCGGCACCCGGGCAATCCTCGTGATGATAGCGGTCGGGGGGATCGATTTCATCGTGATGCTCTGGCTGTACATCATGAAATTACGCTGAAAGCCAGAATCTCTGCCGCCCCAGCGGCTGAGGACGTGATATCAATTCCGTAACCGCTGATATGCTGATCTGAAAGGTTCTGTTCATGGATCTTCTCTGGTTTCTTTATGATACTGTTCCCGGAAGGCTTCTGCTGAAGCCTCTCACAACGCCGCGCCTGTCCCGTCTTTCCGGACGCATCCTGGACCATCCCGCGTCGCGGATTCTGATCGCGCCGTTCGCCGCCAGGAACGGCATCGATATGGCGCAGTTTCAGGAGCAGCCGTATGGAAGCTTCAACGAGTTCTTCTGCAGGAAAATCCGGCCTGAGCTGAGGCCGGTCGACCAGAACCCGGATCACCTTGCCTCCCCCTGCGACGGTCTGCTCAGTGTCTATCCGATCTCTCAGGATCTCGTCCTGCCGGTGAAGCAGTCCCGGTATACGATCTCCTCTCTCCTTCGCAGCAGATCGCTTGCGAAGAGATTCGAAGGCGGCTGGTGCATGGTCTTTCGTCTGTGCGTAAACCATTACCACCGGTATATCTTTCCGTCCGACGCGGTGAAAAGCCACCAGATCCGGATCGACGGCGTGCTGCACACCGTCCGCCCTGTGGCGCTCGAGGCGGTTCCGGTTTTTCAGGAAAATGCGCGCGAGTACTGTGTTCTCCAAACCCCCCGCTTCGGAACAGTCATCCAGATGGAGGTGGGCGCGATGCTGGTAGGACGCATCTGTAATTATTCGCGCCCCCGCCGGGTATACCGCGGCCAGGAAAAGGGACTCTTTCAGTACGGCGGATCGACCATCATCCTCCTGGTGCAGAAGGACAGGGTCCGTATCCCGCAGGAGTTTCTGGGTCGGCAGGAAGTTCCGGTTCTGATGGGGCAGATGATCGCGGAGGCGGTCCCCCGGCCGCGTGTGATGCATGGGGTGTGACTTATAAAAAAATGGCCCTGCTCCGTCTTTTTGCGTATAATGAGACAAAGGACAAAAACAGCACGTCCTGAAAACAAATTATCAATTGATACAATGGATACTATTAAGGGAGGAAAATCAAATGTCAGAAGAGAAGAAAGTCAATCTGAACGATAATCTGGAGAATGTCAATGGCGGATACGCATCAGGTTCCGGTTTCTTCATGACCGTCGGCAACTGCAATGGCAGCTATCTTGCACTGAGGCCGCAGCCATACTGGGATCAGTATCATGAGCTGGCACAGCTCTATCCGGGATATCAGGTTTTTACCTATGGCGAAACCAGAAACGGCACAGGC
>ONVT01000144.1 GCA_900321365.1 uncultured Eubacteriales bacterium
GAAGAAGAGACTTGAACTCTCACGACCTTGCGATCACAGGCACCTGAAGCCTGCGCGTCTGCCTATTCCGCCACTTCCGCGTGACGTAAGTCTTTCAACTCACGAACGCAATAATATCAAATCCTGACGTCCGTGTCAACTATATTTCGGGATTTTCTGCGCTTTTTTGGTCGGTTATTCCAGCGTATTACCCACCCTCTGTCAGATCGCGCGTAAAGCCGCAGACGATGAGAGTCTCAATGAGTGTATCTCACGGGAGCATCTTAGGATCAGCCTCTCAGCTGTTGAAAAACCCGAGGATATCGGGCAGGACTTCATCGACTTTGTCGTTGTCCACCTGGCAGGTGCCGGCGTTCTTATGTCCGCCTCCGCCGTACTTCAGGCAGATGTCCGAGATATTCTTGTCCACATCCGGGGAATCCTTGAAAATCGACTTTCCGATCATCACCGCGGTATTCTGCTTCCGGAAGCCCCACGCAATATGGATGGAAAAATACGCGTCCGGATACATCGTGTAGATCAGGAACCGGTTACCCGTGTAGATCACATCCAGGTCACGCAGGTCGACGATCACACAGCGGCCTTCCTGGCGCGACACCTCCTTGAGCTGTGCCCAGAACTTCTCCTGCTGCTCAAAATACAGATCCACCCTCTCCTTGACATCGGGAAGGTTCAGTACATCCTCGATCGGATGGTCCAGGCAGTAGTCGATCAGCTCCATCATCAGCTGGTAGTTGGAGATCCGGAAGTCATGGAATCTTCCGAGGCCGGTCCTGGCGTCCATGATGAAATTCATCAGCACCCATCCCTCGGGATGCTTCACCTCTTCAATCGTGAAGTCAGCGGAATCGCCCTTGTCGACTGCCCACATGATCTCATCGGAGATCCTCTGAAGGTTGTCTGGTCTCTTGTAATAATTGTACACGACTCTCGCCGCGCTCTTGGCGTCCTTCTCGATGATCCACTTCCCGTCCTTCACAGCGTCGTGGTTTCTGGAAAGCTCGGATTCATGGTGGTCAAAGCACAATCCGACCCGGGGATCATAGGGCAGATTCGTCGTGATGTCATCCGCGTTCAGTTCAACCTTTCCGTCCTGTACATCTTTCGGATGGACAAACTTGATCTCATCGATCATGCCCATCTCCTTCAGAATCATCGCACATACAAGTCCGTCAAAGTCACTTCTCGTAACCAGTCTCATAATGATTCCCCTTTCTTTGGATTCCTTTCAGATCTGCCAGGCCCGGGGCATTTCCACCGGGATTCTGTCTTACTATGTGATTGTATTTGCCATGTGCTCCCGGAGAAAGAAACAGGCAGAATGAAAAGATTTATGCCGCAGCACCCGCTGCCTGCAGAACACTCAGCGCCAGTGCCTTCTCCTGCGAGTAACGATAGGTAAATGCCGGCTTCTTGTCCCAGCCTCTCGGATCCTTCCAACGGTAATCGTACAGCTTCTCAAGGAATTCTTTGTTGGATGTGGTGTTGTCGATTCCCGCTGCGATAACAGCGTCCGCCGCCACCGAAGCGCCCTCCTGGATGGCATAGCTGAACACGGCACCGCGGATCACATATGGACGCGTTGAAAGGTTGATTCCCTTTGCGGCAAGAAGATTCTCCGCCTTTTTATAATATGCCTCCTGCGCGTATCTGTCCTGCATGGAAGAAAACCTCGACGGATCCGCGTTATAGACATTAGTCCACGCGGCAAACAGTTTCTTGTTCCCGACCAGGGACTTGTCTCCGGGGTTTTTACTAAGGAACGGCTCAAAATCCTCATAAAACTCCGAATCCGAAGCATAACAGTACTGCAGGAAAGGAATCAGCGCGTAGCGGTAATCAAACTGATATTTCCCGCACGCCTTGCCGGAGTCTCCTCCCGTCTGCGCGTATCCGGCATTGCCGGACTCAAATTTCGTGAAAAACAGCAGGTCTGCCGCATTTCCAAGAGAACCTTGTTCCCGGGAACGCTTTGTCGCCTCCGCGTCATAGACGCCGGCGGAATTAAAACAGTACTTCTGTCCGTCGATCACCTGCTCACCAGTCACAATCCCGCTCACCGCCAGCTGGTAGTATTTCTTTTTGTCGACTGTGAAAAACCCTTCCTGGATGATCCCGCCCTTTGACAGGTAGTACTTCTTTCCATCGATGGTTTTCCATCCCTTGCTCGTAACCTGGACACCGTTTGATTTAAAGAAACGGTATTTCCCATTTACATAAAACAGACCGCTCAGCCTCGCGCCGGTGGAACTGAAGTAATAGTACTTTCCTCCGATCTTCCGGTAGCCTGTGGCCTTCTTTTTGTTATTGAAATAGTACACGTTGCCACCGGTCTTGATCCAGCCGCCCTTGAAATTGCTCCTGGCGATACCTTCCGCATCATAGTAAACGCCTTTTACGAACTGATTCAGGTAACGGGTGCCGTTCCCGTCGACATAGCTTTTGCCGACCCGGCAGTCCCGGATCATCTCACCGGTCTGCGCGTCAGTCGCGTAATACAGCCCGTCTTTCTGGACCCACTGGTAAGTGCCTTTCTTCGTATAATCCTTCGCATACACGCTCATGCTCAGCAGTACTGCTGCCAGAGTCATAAGCAGGATTGTCCGCAGCGTCTGTCTCCCCATAACCATCTCTCCCCGCAGATTATACCATACTATACACTAATATCATTATTTATCGCGCCAGATGATTCTCCCCTTGGAAAGATCATACGGAGACAGTTCGATCGTTACCTTGTCTCCGGGAAGAATCCGGATAAAATTCATGCGAAGCTTCCCGCTGATATGGGCGAGCACGACATGCTTGTTCTGAAGTTCCACGCGGAACATCGCGTTCGGCAGCTTCTCAAGAACTTTACCCTCAACCTCGATCACATCTGACTTGGACATGTTTTCACCTCTTTTCCTTCTGCTTCTGATATGCCTGGTACAGCCTGAGCACATGCACCAGATCACAGTCCTGTCTGACAAGCTGCAGCTTGTCCCCGATGCCGGGAGGAAGATGTGTGATCCTGCGGATGTGCTTCCTGTTTTTCTTCTTTGGTTTTTCCAGCGTTTTTGTCTTCCCGTCGGCAAGGCAGACCAGATCGCCCTCCTCACGCACGATAGCGTAAATGTGCTCTTTGTCATGTCCCGCAAGGGATACCGCAAGCTGGTTCATCGTCTCAATCATGGGTCTTCGACAAAATCTCGGGTTCACCGTCGGTGATCAGGATCGTATTCTCATAGTGGGCGGACGGTCTGCCGTCCTTTGTGACCACGGTCCAGTCATCATCCATCCAGTCGACCTCCCAGGTTCCCTCGTTGATCATCGGCTCGATTGCAAGCGTCATGCCCGCAACAAGACGCAGGCCTCTCGACTTCATGCGGAAATTCGGAATCTGCGGATCCTCGTGAAGCTTCCGCCCGATTCCGTGACCCACAAGATCCCTCACAACGCCGTATCCACGGCTCTCACAGAAGTCGCCGATCGCGTTCCCGATCTCATGAAGGTGTCTTCCTGCCGTGGCATACCGGATCCCTTCGAAAAAGGCCGCCCTCGTCACCTCGATCAGCCTCTGCTCCGGTTCGGCGATCTTTCCGACCGGATAGGTTCTGGCCGCGTCGGAATGATATCCGTTCAGGATCAGCCCGCAGTCCAGGGAGATTATGTCTCCCTCTCTCAGGATTCTTTCCTTCTTCGGGATGCCGTGGACTACCTCCTCGTTGACGGATGTGCATATCGCCCCGGGAAAGCCGTCATAGTTCAGGAAATTCGGGATCCCTCCCTGCTCACTGATCAGCTCTCTTGCGGCCTGATCGATGTCCCATGTGGAAATGCCCGGCCTGATCATACTTCCGAGGGCGTCAAATACCTTCTCCAGACGGTGGTTTGCCTCCCTCATCAGCTCGATTTCTCTTTTTGTCTTTACTGTTACAGCCATATCGTGCCTGATCCTATTCAAGTACGGAACAGATATCCGTAAATACAGTCTCCATGTCCCTTGTTCCATCCACTGTATGGAGGATTCCCTGCGCACGATAGTATTCGATCAGGGGCTGGGTCTGACTGTGGTATACGTCAAGCCTTTTCTGGACCGTTTCAGGATGATCATCCTCCCGCAGGATCAGTGTACTTCCGCATGCGTCACAGACGCCTTCCTGACGCGGCATCCTGTAACGGGTATGGAATGTCTCCCCGCACTTCGGACACGCTCTCCTGCCGCTCATCCTCTCGACGATATGATTGTCCGGGACCTCAACATCGATCGCGAAGTCAATCTTTGTTCCCTGTGACTCAAGCGCTCTGGTCAGTGCCTCAGCCTGCGGGATCGTGCGGGGAAATCCGTCAAGAATATAGCCTCCGGCGCAGTCGTCCCGGCTGATCCGGTCTACGACAAGGTCACAGGTGACCTGATCCGGAACCAAAAGTCCCTGATCCATATAGGACTTTGCCTTCCTGCCAAGTTCTGTATTTTCACGGATATTCGCGCGGAAGATATCTCCGGTGGAAATCTGAGGGATAGAATACTTTTCTGAGATCAGTCTTGCCTGCGTGCCTTTTCCCGCTCCGGGGGCTCCCAACATAACTATTTTCATATTCGCTCCTCCGTCTGAATAGCACAACGAAGTGTGCCTTCGCCGAAACGCCGAAGACACACTTCAACTTTGTAGCTCAGTCGTGGTGAGTCTTCCTGGAATCATCACTCACTCAGGAATCCCTTGTAGTTGCGTACAAGCATCTGGGATTCAATCTGCTCGATGGTCTCCAGGACAACACCAACGATAATGATCAGGGACGTTCCGCCGAAGGACACATCCGCATTGAACACACCATTGAAGAAAATCGGAATGAGCACGACGATCGTCAGACCGATCGCACCGATGAAGATGA
The DNA here is from genome assembly GCA_900321365.1 of uncultured Eubacteriales bacterium. The sequence continues at coordinate 4,873 of ONVT01000144.1, forward strand.
TGTAGTTCAGGATCTTCTGCAGATAATCGCTGGTGGGTCTGCCCGGACGGATACCGGGAATGAAACCACCCTGCTTCTTCAGGTTATCCGCGACTTCAATCGGATTGAATGTGATCGAAGTGTAGAAGTATGCGAAGAAGATGATAAGCGCTACATATATTACCAGGCCAATCATATAGATCGGACGGTTAAAGTTGAACCAGTTGTTCTGGTTCAGAATACCGAGGACCGTAGCCCAGAATCCGGATAGGTTCCTGCCGGTAAAGCTCAGGATGATCGACGGGATCGACATCAGCGAAGACGCGAAGATGACCGGGATGACACCCGCCGTATTAATCTTGAGCGGGATGTTGGAAGACTGTCCTGCCACCATCCTGCGGCCCTGCATCTTCTTTGCGTACTGTACGGGAATTCTCCTTACAGCCGCTGTCAGCAAAATCGTCAGAACAACCGTAAGGAGGATGATCGCGATAATGATGATCGCGGCCAGAAGACCCTTCGCGATGCTCTTTCCTGCCACAAACTGCGTCCAGAGAGTTGACAGATCCTGCGGAAGCCTGGAGACAATGTTGATGAGAAGCACGATCGAGATACCGTTTCCGACACCCTTCTCGGTGATTCTCTCACCGATCCACATGACAAGTGCAGATCCTGCTGTCATCGCGAGGATAACAGTCAGAACACTGAAAAAGTTGAAATTACGGATCAGACCGCTGCGGCCGAAACCGATCGCCATTGCCGTACTCTCGAATACGGACAGGCCGATGGTCAGATAACGCGTAATGGTCGTGATCTTCTTTCTTCCATCCTCACCATCACGGTGCATCTCCTCCAGGGCAGGAATCGCTATGGAAAGAAGCTCCATGAGAATGCTGGAAGTAATGTACGGTGTAATGTTCAGCGCGAACACTGACATACGTTCAAAGGATCCGCCGGTAAATGCGCTGAAGAAGCTGAATGCCCCGCTGCTCTGCTGGTCAAACCAGTCCTTGAAGTAGGAGCTGTTCACTCCCGGAACCGGCAGCTGTGATCCGAAACGGATCACAATCAACATCAGGAACGTAAATAACAGTTTGCCTCTGATGTCCTTTAACCGAAACATGTCGCGTAAAGTCTTTAACATCAGATCACCTCTGCTTTTCCACCTAATTCTTCAATCTTTGCCTTTGCTGCGGCGCTGTAAGCGTTCACCGCGACATTTACCTTCTTCGTCAGTTCCCCGTTCGAGAGAACCTTGACTCCGTCCTTAACATCACGGATGATGCCCTTCTCAAGGAGCGCCTCGATGGTGACATCAGCACCCTCTTCGAACTTCTCAAGGTCTGAAAGGCTGATGGTTTCAATCTGTGCCTTTCCGATATGCTTGAAGCCCCTCTTCGGAAGTCTCCTGTACAGAGGCATCTGGCCGCCTTCGAAGCCGATACGCGGCTGTCCGGATCTTGCCTTCTGACCTTTATGGCCCTTACCCGCAGTCTTTCCGTTGCCCGAACCATGTCCGCGGCCCCTTCTGAAATTGTTGCTGCTGACAGAGCCCTCGGCCGGACTCAGGTTTGCTAAATCCATAGTGACACCTCCTTCAGATCTCTTCCACTTTCACGAGATGGGAGATATGCGCGATCATCCCTCTGACAGCGCTGTTATCCGGCATCTCAACCGTCTTGTTCAGCTTGCGAAGACCTAAAGCTTCCACTGTTTTTCTCTGCTTCGGAATCGCAGAGATCGGGGACTTCACAAGAGTGATTTTTAATCTACCAGCCATGTTCCTATCCCTCCTTATGCCAGAACCTCTTCTACGCTCTTGCCGCGCAGACGGGCGACATCCTCCGGACTCTTCAGGCTCTTGAGAGCCTCCATGGTAGCCAGGACAACGTTCTGCTTGTTATTGGAACCCAGAGACTTCGTACGGATATTCCGCACACCGGCCATCTCGAGAACCATACGTGCCGGACCTCCGGCAATGATACCGGTACCTTCCGGAGCCTTCTTCAGGAGAACCTGAGCGCCTCCGAACTTTCCGATGTAATCATGCGGGATGGAAGCGACCTCGTCAAGTACGATCGTGGTAAGATGCTTCTGCGCATCCTCACGGCCCTTGCGGATCGCGTCCGGGATTTCAGCTGCCTTTCCAAGGCCGACACCAACGTGACCGTTCTTGTCGCCAACAACGACCAGTGCGGTGAAGCGCATCGTACGTCCGCCCTTGACGGTCTTGGAAACACGCTTGATC
>ONVT01000151.1 GCA_900321365.1 uncultured Eubacteriales bacterium
GGAGCTTCCATCCGCGTCATCCTGCATATCCGGATCTGTATAACGGGCTGCTTCAAGAAAGCCGGCTGTGATAATACCGGTCGGGATCGCAACGATGCACATCCCCAGAAGGGTTATGAAAATCGCAAGCAGCTTTCCCAGGACTGTCACGGGGTAGATATCCCCATAGCCGGTGGTGGAGAGTGTGGACACGGCCCACCAGAGCCCGGAGAACGCATTTTCATATACAGCTGGCTGAGCGTCATGTTCTGCGTAATACATCATCAGGGAGGACGCGATCATCAGAACGAATACGAGGAACAGCGAAGCAAAGATCAGGGAGGCTTTCCGCCTGAGCACCGACAGGATCACGGAGACCGGATCCAGGTAGCGGTTGATCCGGAACAGGCGCAGGATGCGGGCGACCCGGATCAGCCGGAACACGACCATGCCCGGCGGGATCAGTCCGGTCAGATAGAAGGGCAGGAAGGAAAACAGGTCAATGACAGCCGCAGGCGAGATCAGGAACCTCAGATAGGGATGGGAGCCTGACGGGTAGAGCAGATCAGCGGTCCACAGCCGAAGGCCGTATTCCACCGTGAAAGCAATCATGCAGACCGCGTCCAGGACAAACAGAACATTTTCAGCCAATGGCGGAAGAGGGAAAGTCTGTGCTGTCGTGATGATGATCGACACAATGATCAGGATGATGATGATGCGGTCAAATGCGCGGCTGGCGGCGTCGGTTCCCCCGGCGATCTGGATGATCTCGAAGATCCGCTGTTTTCTGTTTCCTGCAGTGTTCTGGGGTGTACTCATGATACGGTAATTCCTCTGGAGGGCCGGGTCTCTTTTTCAAAAACAAGTGTAACAAAGATTTTATCATTCTTCCAGAGCATTAGTTATTTATATACAAGTCCTAAGACGTGGGGTTATAAGTCACGCACCCACGGGGGTGGCGGGAGCGCGACTTATAGCGACGTGGATTTTGTGGACACTAAGGAGGTACCCTGAATGGGTAAGATAATTGTTCTGACAGGCGGAGGAACTGCCGGCCACGTTACGCCGAATATCGCACTGCTTCCCTCGCTGAGGGAAGAAGGCTATGAGATCTTCTATATCGGCTCCATCTCCGGGATCGAGAAGACACTGGTCCGGCAGCAGAAGATCCCTTACTACGGGATTTCCTCCGGCAAGCTCCGCAGGTATTTTGACTGGCAGAACTTTACGGATCCGTTCCGTGTCATGCAGGGTTATTTCCAGGCGAGAGCACTGTTGAAAAAACTTCGCCCGGATGTCATCTTCTCAAAGGGAGGATTCGTCAGCGTACCCGTGGTCCGCGCAGCAGGCGCTCTTCATATTCCCGTGATCATCCATGAATCCGATATGACTCCCGGACTGGCGAACAGGCTCTCCATTCCCGTCGCTAAGAAGGTGTGCTGCTCATTTCCAGAGACACTGGACTGCCTGCCTGCAGAAAAGGCGGTACTGACCGGGTCTCCCATCAGGAAAGAGCTGCTGGAGGGCAGCCGGGAGGACGGCCTGAAGTATCTCGGCTGGGAGCCGGATAACAGGCCGACGCTTCTGGTAATCGGCGGAAGCCAGGGCTCCGCAGTCATCAACAGGGCGCTGCGCCAGGACCTGGATCTCCTTCTGCCGGATTTCCGCATTGTCCATCTGTGCGGGAAAGGGAACCTGGATGAAACTCTGGAAGGGAAGGACGGCTACGTACAGCTGGAGTATGCGTCTGATGAGCTGAAGGACCTGTTCGCCCTGTCGGATCTTGTCCTGTCGAGAGCCGGTGCGAATTCGATCTGTGAGCTGCTGGCGCTTCGAAAGCCGAATCTCCTGGTTCCCCTGTCGGCCTCGTCCAGCCGCGGCGACCAGATCCTGAATGCGGAATCCTATCAGCGGCAGGGTTACAGCATGGTCCTGCAGGAGGAGCTTCTGACTCCTCAGTCACTGATGGACGCCCTGAAGGAGCTGTACCGGGACAGGGACAGGTATATCGCAGCCATGTCTAAGAGCAGTCAGAGCACGGCGATTGACATGATTATGGGACTGATCCGGGACTATGCATAAACTATGTCAGGTATTTTTGCCTGGTGCAATCGAAGGAAAAGACAAGCAGGATGTATAAGTAATATAATTACAGGTCCTGATTCTGGCATGGCAGCCGTACAGGCAGAAAGAATGGAAAGGAATCCGAATACATGAGCGCGGGCACATTTTCAGAAAGAGCGATGAAATTCCAGGCGGGAATCTTTGCGGTTCTCGACGAGAAGAAGAGGAAGCTTCAAAAAGAAGGGCGCACGATCTATAACCTGTCTGTCGGAACACCTGATTTCCCCACGCCTTCTCATATTATGGAAGCGGTCAGCGAGGCGGCGAAGGATCCGGAGAACTATAAGTACTCCCTGACAGACCGGCCGTTTCTTCTCAAGGCGGTAAAGGATTTTTACCGGCGCCGTTTTTCAGTCAGTCTCGAGGACGGGGAGATCATGACGATCAGCGGATCACAGGAAGGGATGGCGCATATCGCTCTCGCACTGTGCGATCCGGGGGATCTTGTCCTGGTTCCGAATCCCGGATATCCGATCTTTTCGATCGGACCGCAGCTGTGTGCGGCGGAGGCTGTGTTCTATGACCTGCTCCCGGAAAACGGATTCCTTCCGGATCTTCAATCGATTCCCGATGAGACAGTGGACCGCGCGAAATATATACTCGTCTCCTATCCGCTCAATCCGGTCTGCGCGGCTGCGGACGATGCCTTCTATGTCCGCCTGATTTCCTGGGCAAAGCAGCACAGCATTGTTGTGATCCATGACAACGCCTACTCCGATATCATATTCGGCGGACGGACCGGCAGGTCTTTCCTCTCTTATCCGGGCGCGAAGGAGACAGGAGTAGAATTCTATTCTCTGTCCAAGTCCTACAACATGACAGGGGCAAGAACTTCCCTGGTCGTCGGCAACCGGGAGATCGTGAAGGTCTTCCGGGATGTGCGGAGCCAGTTCGATTACGGAATGTTCCTTCCACTTCAATATGGAATCGCCGCTGCCCTGAGCGGTCCTCAGGAAAGCGTGAAGAAGCAGTGTGCCGACTACGAAGAGCGGATGAAGACGCTGTGCTCCGGTCTCAGGGAGATTGGATGGGAGGTGCCGGACTCGGAGGGAACCATGTTTGTCTGGGCACCGCTTCCGGCAGGGCGGAAGGATTCCACCGCCTTCACGATGGAGCTTATGGAGAAGACCGGTGTGATCGTCACTCCCGGCGCCGCATTCGGATCGCTTGGAGCGGGTTACGTCCGTATGGCGCTGGTCCTGCCCCCCGAAAAGATGCAGGAGGCCGTCAGGGCGATCCAAAACAGTGATATTTTCTGAAATTTCTCAAATAAATACGTGCTTTTTCTAAAAATTATGCTACAATAAAACTTGCCTGAACAAGAAACATGCCGCGGCTCAGGGAGAAGAGCCGTAGGTATGAGGTGTCCGCGGAGCGGACGGAATTCGGCATGAGGTGTCAGCAAAGCTGACGGAGTCCTGATGCCATTGTCCTGATGCCGATGGCATGGTGATTA
>ONVT01000295.1 GCA_900321365.1 uncultured Eubacteriales bacterium
CACAATCTAATTTAAGGCAACCGAGGGATGATAGAGATGGAACAGAGATATGATATCGCGATAATCGGTACAGGGCCGGCCGGCGTGTCGGCGGCGATTACCGCAAAGGCGAGGAACAAGAGCGTTCTTTTTCTGGGAAGCGCCGGGGGCTCTGACAAAGTTTCGAAGGCGCATGAGATCCGGAATTATCCGGGGCTGCCGGAGATTGCGGGCGATGAGCTGGCGCGCCGTTTCCGGGATCATCTTGAGAAGATGGAGATCCCTGTCACCGACAGGAAGGTCACGATGATCTACGCGATGGGGGATTATTACAGTCTCCAGATCGACCAGGATTTCGTCGAGGCGAAGACGGTCATCCTGGCCACAGGCATCAGCTTCGGAAAACCGCTCCCGGGTGAGGATGAGAACCTGGGACGGGGCGTGAGCTACTGCGCGACCTGCGACGCGGCGCTGTACCGGGGGAAGGAAGCGGCAGTGGTCGGATGGGCTCCGAAGGAAGAGGGTGACGCGAAGTTCCTTGCGGAGATGGCGCGGAAGGTCATTTACATCCCGGTCTATAAGAAGGTGGACGCGGAGGCGATGCCTCAGCAGCTGTTCCCGGACAGTCCGAATATTGAAGTCAGGATGTGCCGGCCGGTCAGCATCGCCAGGAAGGATTCCGGTATGGTGCTGGAGACGGATGACGGAGAGATCCAGACGGACGGGATCTTCCTGCTGAGGGAGAGCGTGGCCCCGGATAAGCTGGTTCCGGGTCTGGAGCTTGACGGGAACCACGTGAAGGTGGACCGGAGGATGGCGACGAACCTGCCGGGACTGTTCGCGGCGGGGGATATCACGGGCACGCCCTACCAGTATGTCAAGGCAGCCGGCGAAGGGAATGTTGCGGCGCTGAGCGCGGTTTCCTATATAGATGGAGCAAAATAAGAAACTGTTATGCTTCTGAGGTTGCACATGCGGTGGCGTTCTTGAATCAGAATCGTTGTTTAAGGTACCGGAAGACCAGTATAACAGAGAGGATTCCTGTATGATTCCGGCATGAGGATCCGGCGAAAGGAGGAATGAACATGAGTGTAAAGAAGATTGACGCCTCTGAGTTTGAGGAAGCGATCAGCAAGGGTGTAGCGGTAGTGGACTTTAACGCGACCTGGTGTGGGCCGTGCAGGATGCTTGGCCCGGTTCTGGAGGAACTCTCGGAGGAGATGGCCGGGAAGGCATCGTTCTACGCGGTTGACGTGGATGACAACCAGGGCCTGGCGCTCCGGTTCTCCGTCAGCTCCATTCCGTATGTCGCAGTCTTTAAGGACGGTAAGAAGGTCGACGACATGGTCGGCTTCGTGCCGAAGCCGCAGATTCAGGCATTTGTCGAGCGGAACCTGTGATTTCATGATGTAATTACAGTTCAGGGGTTCGCCACCGGCCCGGTGGCGGACCCCTGAACTGCAGTCAGATGTTTTTGACATTGCCGGTGTGATTTGTTATCATCATGGCAGTAGTTACAAGTCACACCCCGCAGCCGCGGGGTGGCGGGGTGTGACTTGTAACGGACAGTATGAAACATGGAAGGAGGACGCATTTTGGAATCAAACGCCGTTATCGTGATCCCGGCGCTGAATCCGCCGTCTTCCTTTGTCTCTTATATACAGGATCTGAGGAATGAAGGGTTTGACCGGATCGTGGTCGTGAATGACGGCAGCCGGACAGACAAGCTTCCGATCTTCTTCAAGGTGCAAAGGCTCGGCGCGGTCGTGGTCGACCATCCCGCGAACATGGGGCAGGGCGCTGCGCTGCGCACCGGATTCCGGTATTATCTGGATCACTATGAGGGACAGTCCGACGGCGTCATCACGTTGAACGCGGACCGTCATATCCCGGCAGGCGATGTTGTGAAGGTGGCGTCCTCGCTGCACAATGAACAGGCGATGGGAACTTTCGCGCTGGTTGTCGGCACCAGGGATCTCGCGGGAAAGAACGTCACGGATTATGATTACAATATGGGCAGCGTGATGAAGCTGTTCTATCATATGCTGATGGGCGTGCGGTTGAATGACCCCCTGTCAGGCGTTTTCGGTATCCCAGACCTGCGGGTTTCGCAGTGCTTGGATATCAGCGGCGACGGATATGCCTATGTGACTTCACTGACGATGTCATTTGAAAAGATCGGATTCCTTCAGGTGCCGGTCAGCTATGCGAGATATGAGCAGGAAGCGGAGCCTTCGTTCCGCAGGGTGCCGGATACGGTCCGGATCCTGTACACCATCTTCAAGAAATTCATCTTCTACTCGATCACCTCGGTGGGAGCGTCGATCCTGGATGTCATCCTGTTCGGGATCTTCACCTCGGTCACGTTCCGGGGCAATCCCATGGCGATCATATATGCGACAGTCTGTGCGAGGGTGGTATCCGCCTCGGTAAACTATCTGATAACGAAGCGGTTTGTGTTCCACTTCAAGTCCGATTCGGCACAGGAGACGACAAAGAGCGCGGGGGCATTTTTCCTGCTCTCAGCCATGCAGTGCATCTGCTCGGCGCTTTCTGTCTACGCGGTGAAGGCACTGCTGGGCGGAAGTGCTGTCGGTATCAAGGTGCTGGTGGATGCGACGCTGTTCTTTGTCAGCTATAAGATCCAGCATAAGTACATCTTCAAGGATGACAGGAAAAAAGAAGCCCCACAGGCCGGGGAACAGAAGAAGAAGGCCGGTGAGGGGGCGAAGATTGTGGATGCCATGCCTGAAAGGGAGCTTTGACAGGACCTGAAATGAATAATCCGCGGAAACAGAAAGTTCCGCGGATTATTTTTCACACACCGGCACGGTCTTTTTCTTCCAGTGTGTTAATGTATTTCTGCAGCGTGTCAAAGGCTCCTTTGTAGATGATCTTCAGAAGGCGGTCGAGATGCCGCAGCGCACTCTGCAGCTCGTCCGGCCGGATCAGCTGGTCTCGCTGTGCATCCGCCAGTTCGTCAAGGTCCACAACGCGCACCCGCCCGTCCGGATAGACGACGACATCCGCGAGCAGGTCGGTGAAAATGTAGGTGTCTACCCCGTCTTCGGTGGTCCGCTCCGCCTGGATGATGTCGCAGTACCAGCTGATGAGGTTGTCCTCGTGGTCGTAGAACTTGCTGACCTTGAATCCCCGGTCCGGGAAATAGCAGGAGTAGCCGTGGGAGAGCGTCTTCTTCGGGTGCAGGGTATTCCACTTCGTGACGATCACGTCGCTGTCCCTGTACAGGAGGATATCATCCTTCAGAAAGACACACTCCGCAGGGATGATGCGTTTACGGTAGAGCTTCAATCCTTCCATGTTATGACCTCTTCGCGGATGAACGGAAATGATTGACAGATCACGGATACTGATACGATTGTTTTTAGTGTAGCTCAGCGGCAGTCTTTTGTAAATGGTGGAGGAAAATATGGTTCAAAATGCAGTTGCCAATCTGGTTCAGTACGCGCTTTCCACGAATCTGATCGAAAAGGAGGACGCCGTCTGGGCGGCCAACCGGCTTCTTAAGATGCTTGAGACAGATGAGCTCTCCGAAGAGGCTGAGCAGGCAGTCCTGTCGTGGGATCCGGCGGATGAGAGTATCATCCCCCGCCTTCCTCAGATCCTCGAGGTGCTGTGTGATGAGGCGCTGGCGAAGGGGCTGATCGAGGAGGACTCCGTGACCCGCAGGGATCTGTTCGACACGGAGCTGATGGGCGTGCTGACAGAGCGTCCGTCAGGGGTGACGAAGAAGTTTTATTCCATTCTGGAAAATGAGGGCGCGCGCGCTGCCACGGACTGGTACTACAGGTTCAGCTGCGACACGAATTACATCCGGCGTGACCGGATCGCGAAGGATGTCCGCTGGCTTGCCCCGACGCCGTACGGTGACATGGACATCACGATCAACCTCAGCAAACCGGAGAAGGACCCGCGCGCGATCGCGGCGGCAAAGTTCGCAAAGCAGAGCGCCTATCCTAAGTGCCAGCTGTGCTATGAAAATGTGGGCTATGCCGGACGCCTGAATCATCCGGCAAGGGCAAACCACCGCGTGATCCCGATCACGATTGACGGACAGCCCTGGTGCCTGCAGTATTCTCCCTATGTCTATTACAATGAGCACTGCATCGTATTCAACAGTCTCCACATTCCGATGATCATAGATAAGAGCGCGTTCCGCAAGCTGCTTGATTTCGTGTCACAGTTCCCGCACTACTTTGTGGGGTCGAACGCGGATCTCCCGATCGTGGGCGGGAGCATCCTGGCGCACGAGCATTTTCAGGGAGGACACTATGAGTTTGCCATGGCGAAGGCTCCGGTGGAGAGGACACTGGTCTTTTCGGGCTTTGAGGATGTGGAGGCCGGCATCGTGAAATGGCCGATGTCCGTCATCCGCCTGAATGGCAATGATCCATCGAGAATCGTCGATCTGGCAGACAAAATCCTGAGCCGCTGGAGGGCTTATTCGGATGAGGAGGCGTTTATTTTCGCCGAGACGGATGGAGAGAAGCACAATACCATCACGCCGATTGCCAGAAGGCGGGGGGAGAAATACGAGCTGGATCTGGTACTGCGCAACAACATCACGACCCCGGAGCATCCGCTCGGCGTCTACCATCCGCATGCGGCGCTTCACCATATCAAGAAGGAGAATATCGGCCTGATCGAGGTCATGGGATGCGCGATTCTTCCCGCCAGGCTGCGGGATGAGATGGCGGATCTGAAGGCGGCGGTGCTCGAAGGACGGGATTACCGCAGCGACGAGGTGCTGGAGAAGCACGCGGACTGGATGGATGATATCAGATCGAGATATGACGATCTGAATGAGGGAAACATCGACGAAGTCATCCGGCATGAGATCGGCGCGGTGTTCTCGAAGGTGCTGGAGGACGCGGGCGTGTACAAGCGGGACGAGCACGGCCAGGAGGCGTTCCTGCGTTTTGTCGAGTCGGTGAACGCCTGACGATGTTCCGCCCAGGAGCCGCCCGAGCCTGAGGGGCGCGTCGGATGGCCGCTCAGGCTCGGGCGGTGGCTCCTGGGCGGAACTATGTCTATTATCCAATGGGCTTTTCTCTTATGTAAGGGTACTTA
>ONVT01000261.1 GCA_900321365.1 uncultured Eubacteriales bacterium
GCACGCTTCCCGAAGGGTATGAGACGATGCTGGACAGCCGCCTTGTTCTGTCTCAGGGACAGAAGCAGCAGATCTCCATTGCACGGGCGATGATCGCTGACCGGCCTATGGTGATCCTGGACGAAGCGACCAGCTCCATCGATACCCGTACAGAGCAGAAGATCCAGCAGGCCATGGATCAGCTGATGGAGGGGAGAACCAGCTTTGTGATTGCCCACCGGCTCTCTACGATCAGGAACGCGGACACGATCCTGGTTCTGAAGGATGGTGACGTGATCGAGAGCGGAAGTCACGAGGAATTGCTGGCAAAGAACGGATTCTACAGCGAGCTTTATTACAGCCAGTTCTACAGCCCGGTATCGGCCGCCTCCGGTGGCTGAGTACCTTTATAAACAGGGTATATAGAAGAAAGGGACTATATGGACAGCACTAAATCCAGCCATCAGCCGGGACTCAATCTGCTTCAGGAAGGCATATCGGAAAGAATTGCAGAGCATTTCCGGGAAAAAACAAAGAACAGGACAGGAACAGGAAACCTGGCTGAGGCCGAATGGAAAAGCCGCAGCTATCCTCTTATGGAAATCCAGAAGAAATACCTGAAAGAGATGGAACGGGAGGAAGGGAAGCTCAGCGCACGTCTGGCCCAGCTGATCGAATTCCCTTTGTCTGCTGATTCCGCCAGGATATGTGACGCGGTTCAGAAGATGATACAGAACAGACCTGCTTTCGGGACAGTCTTTTTCCGGGATGAAAACGGAGTCGTCCGACAGAGATATGATGCCACGCAGCTGCCTGAGGTTCGCGTCGAGAGGATGAGAGAAGAGGAGTTTTCCCACATCAAAGACGGACTGCTGAAGCCGTTTGTCCCTTATGAGAGGAGCTTCGGTTTTGCAAGAGTTTTTGAAACCGAAAAGAGGATCCTGCTGCTGCTGGGAATGTCCCACGCCATGATGGACGGGACGGGTGCACGGTTGTGTATGGACGATCTGGTCAACGCGTATCAGGGGATCGAACTGACGCCTGATACCTACTATGCATATCTGACATTGTATAAGAGACGTCTGCACAGCCGGGAATATGAAGCAGCAAAGGAATATTATGTCCGGAAGTATGGTTCCACACACTGGCTTCGCTGCCTGCCGGGGGACCTTGACGGGGAGGATCACGAAAGGGTGTTTTTCTTCCGGCCGCTGCGCTATACGGACGAACAGCTTGCCGACATGCGCAGAAAGCATTCGGTAGGCCGGAATGTTTTTTTTGCTGCCGTCATTCTCCTCAGCGTGGCGAAGTTTGCTTCACGAAAGGCCGTTCTGATGAACTGGACAGATCAGAACCGCAGGGATAAAACTGCTGAAGCGGCAGTGGGGGTTGTCATGGCGCGTCTGCCGTATGGAATTGTCCTGGACGATGTCTCAACGCTTGCTGACGTATACATTGATCTGAGGAAACAGACGCTGATGGGGATTGCAAACAGCGCTTATGAGTGGGTTTCCCTCACCGAAACAGATCTTTCGGATGAGTCGATGTCCTATGTGTATCAGCCCAGGAACGTATTGGGCGATATAGATATCACTGCTCTGGGAGCTCATTTTATAGAAGGTGCCATTCCTAATCCGGCGACGGCCCGGAAGCTCGCGTTTATGATCTACGAAGACGACAAAAAAACGAACGGATTTATCAGCTATATGAAGGGCTTCTATTCGGAAGAGTATATCGCTCGCCTGTACCGCTGCTTTGAGGAAACCCTGGATGAGTTCATGAAGACAGAAGATCCGGGAAAGTTTTCGATCAGAAGTTATTATTCGAGGTAATGACTGACATGTTGTGCAGGCCGGATTGAATCAGATATATACGGGCGTTTATTGAGCTGAAAACCGTTAGCGAATGCCGAAGGCATGAGGTTACGGTTTTCGCAACCGACCGGATTGAATCAGATATAAACGAGCGCTTGTAGAGGAGGAGGAGAAACCATCATGATCAGGGTATCTGTTATTGTGCCAATGTACTGTGCCAAATCTGTTATGGAGCCATGTGTCAGTGCGCTGCTTCGGCAGGGACTGGAGGAGATGGAGATTATTCTCGTGGATGACTGTTCCGCGGATGATACCTTTGAATATGCCTGCAGAATGTATCAGGACAATCCGAAGATCCGGGTTCTGCAGGCGGTGCAGAACGGGGGGCCTGGCCTTGCCAGAAACAGGGGCCTGGAGGAGGCTGAGGGAGAATATGTCTGCTTCTGCGATATTGATGACTGCTACCGGGATAACGCTGTCAGAACCATGTATGAGGAAGCTGTCCGCTTTCACGCCGATGTCTATGCGACTACAGAGGTTTACATGACAGTGGTGAAGTCCCTGCCGGATGATCTGTCCACCATTCCGGAAGAGAACCTGCTTCGGTTCGGGTTTGTGCCGCCTCAGACGGCACTGGACGAGGAGACCCCCGATTTTGCAGGGGATATGAAAAGCCGTATGGATGGCTGGCTGAACCATCTCTATCACTGGAGCAGCATTGGGAAGCTGTACAGAAGAGCATTCTTAAGCGAGCATAAGATCCGCTTCCAGAACCTCAGGATCGCGGAGGATCAGCTCTTTGTGCTGGACAATCTGATACACGCGGATGTATATGTATCGCAGAATAAGTGCCTGTATATCATGCGGACGGGGCTCGTCGATTCGATCACAAGAGGGAAGAAGACGCCAAGAGTCTTTGTCAGCGCCCTTCAGTCCCTGTTTGAGTCCCTGGAATGCATGGACCATGTATTTCGAGACGTTCCCTTCTTTGAGGAGCATCCGGAATACAGGCAGAAGCTTACGGATCTTCAGGTGGATATTATTGAAACGAAGTTCTGCATTCCGAAATACCAGGAGTTCGGGAGAGAACTCCTCTCAAAGGATGAGGAGGTTGGCAAAGTGTTTACCCGATACTTTGGCAGCGCGGGAGATTTTGTCGAGAAGACCCTGTTCGACAGCTATGACCAGAAACCTGCAGTGGAGTCCAGCCACTATGATGGAGACGGGCTTTATGAGAAGCTGAAGCAGTGCAGGGAAGCATCCCCGTACCTTTGTGCCAGGTAGATGCCGAAGGGCTGACGAAGTCCTGACAGGAAAAGGGGTTAAGAGAAGAAGGGAGCCTGGCATGAGTCTTACATCACTGCTGGCAGATGTTATGAAGAAATACGCTCCCTGCCCTGCGATCACAGACCAGGATGGGAAAAGGACTGTGTCCTACAAAGAGCTGGATGTGCTCTGCGAACGGGCAGCGGCGAAGCTGCTTCATCTGGGTGTACGCAGGGGGGAGAGTGTCGCCGTCAACATGGACAGGAGAATGGAATACATTGCCGCGGAGCTGGCGGTTCTCAGGATCGGGGCAGTCGTGATTCCATTGATCCCTGATTACCCCAAAGACCGGGTGGGGTACATTACAGAGGATGCGGATGTTAAGATGGTCATTGACGAAGGCTTCTTCCGGAAACTTCCGGAGGAAGAAGATGCCGCTGCCCTGCCCTGGAGAGACTTTCCGGAAGACACGAAGGAATTCATCTTTTATACCTCCGGTTCCACAGGAAAGCCTAAGGGCATCATCTACCGGGACCGGGCAATCGTACAGGGACTTTACCGGAATCTTGAGATGGGCTTCAGGGATGTAACCCCTTACATCTACGCTGCGATGGCCACAATGACATTCACCGCATCCATCGTGGACTATTACCGGAGTTTTCTGCTGGGCGGCCATGTGCATCTGCTCTCCGACGAGGTCCGGTCGGATGTGGAAAAACTGGAGGAGTACTATAAAAATGCGAAGATCTCAGTGGCTTACATGCCGCCCAGACTGCTGAAGCAGTATCAGAACCGGGACAAAGACTTAAGGCTGGTCTTTACGGCGAGTGAGAAGGTTACGGAAATCTATTTCCCCGAATTCACAACGCTGAATGAGCTTGGTATGACAGAGAGCATGTGCGCCTACTGCGTTTTTCTCATCGACCGTAAATACGAGAATACGCCGGTCGGGAAACCCGTGGGAGATGTGACGATCCGTCTTCTTGATGAGAACGGGCAGGAGGTTCCCCCGGGCGAAGACGGCATCATTGTCGCGACAGGAACCTTTCCATATGAGTATAACAACCTGCCGGAGGAGACCGCGAAAACCTTTCATCCAGAGCCGGATGGCCGGGTGTCGATCTATACCGGCGACATCGGCAGAATGCTTCCGGACGGCAATCTGCTCTATGTAAACCGCTCTGACTGGATGATGAAAATCCATGGTCAGCGGGTAGAGCCGGGGGAGATCGAGAGCGCAATGAAGACGGTTCCGGGGATCACGGACGCGATTGCGAAAGCTTTTGAACAGGAGGATGGAACCATGCTTCTGTGTGGCTTTTACACCGTTTCCGCGCCTGTGGACAAAGAAACGGTCCGTGAATCTCTGACCCGGAAGCTCCCTCATTATATGATTCCTTCCGTGCTGGTTCAGATGGAGAGTTTCCCGGTCAATGCCAACGGGAAGACAGACAGGAAAGCTATCCAGTGTCCGGATCTCTCAGAGCAGATGATGCGCTATGAAAAGCCTGCAGGGCCTGAGGAAAGCGCTTTGGCTGAAGCCATGGAGAAACTCCTCCGTCTGCCGCGGGTCGGCAGAAATGACAACTTCCTGGAGCTTGGCGGAAACTCCATGAATGCGCACCTGCTGGCACAGACATGCAAGGTTGAAGGAGTGACGCCTCAACTCATCATGAAGGGAAAAACGCCGGCGGGAATTGCGCAGCTTCTCACAAGGCAGGATCTGCGCCCGCAGATCATGTCCCATGTCGGGAAGATGCAGCGTTACCCGATCTCTCTGGCCCAGCATTATCAGTATGATGTCTGTGCTTGTCTTGGGAAGAACATGAACCTCTATGACATGATCCTTTACTATGAGCTGGACGATGACCTGGATACGGAGTGTCTGAGGGAAGCGATTGAACAGACCGTCCTGGAGTTTCCCATTTACAGGGCGCGGATCAATATCCGGGAAAAATGGATGGAGATCGATCCTCCTTTCCGGGTTCGGGACATTTCCTTCTCGGAGGAAGAATTCCGGGTCTTCCGCAGGGGCCGTCTGAAGGAAAAGAGAGACTTTACCGGAGATCCCCGGAAGGATGCACCTCTTTTTGACGCGGCGATTATCCGCGAGGGCGGCAGGAAATTCCTGTTCCTCGATGTTTGCCACATCATCTACGACGGAACCGGCATGAAGCTGTTCATGGATACCGTTTCCGCCAAAATGGAGCATGCAGAGGGTCCTGTTGAGACATACTCTCTGTTCGACCTGGCATGCTTTGAGCAGAGTATCCGGGATACGCCATTTTTCCGGAAAGCATGGGAATTCTATGACAGCTATTATCAGGGACTGAACCAGGAACTGGGTATCTTCAGGGAAGAAACCGGCAGCGATCTTCGTGTCAGCAGGAAGCTTATGGCGGAGACTGAAAAGGATGACCTGGATCGCTTTCTGAAGAAAATGGGCGTCTCCATCCTGACGCTGTTTCAGGGTGCGCTGGAGCTGACAGTCAGGAAACTGACAGACCGGACAGATTTCGCCTATATGAATATCTATGACGGTCGGGTCTTTGCGGGGCTGGAGAATACGCAGGGGGTCCTGGCCAAAGCGGTTTTTGTCCGCTCCTCGGCAGATCCGGAGATGACGGTCAGGGAATACCTTTCCGGGATTCAGGACAGTTACCAGAACCTGGTCTATTATGATGTGGTGGATACGCCGGAGCTGATCCGGAAACATCCGCATATCCGCTCGGGGATCTGCCTGAATTTCCGAACGAAGCCGGAAGCTCAAAGCCTGAATGGAAAGCCGCTGAGGTGGAACGAAGAGTATGTTCAGGAACTCCTCGAGGCGCATAAGGCCTTTACGGTATTCGATCTCAGCATTGACAATACTCCGGATGGAAAGGAGCATTTCGGCCGGATCGTCTCAGCGAAGGCATCTTCCAAGTTTGTGGATGCGTTTTTGTCAGTCTATGACAGGATGCTGGTAAAGCTGATGGAGGCGGAAAGACTGGAACAGATCCTTTCTGAACCCGGGGACGATTGTTCCGATGGCTAAGGACCTGTACATAAATAACTAATACATCTTGCTTGTCTTTTCCTCCGATTGTACCAGGCAAAAAAACCTTACATAGCCCGCTATGCGCGGCTTTTTTGCCTGGCACACTCGAAGGAAAATCCTGCGCAATCTGTAC
>ONVT01000157.1 GCA_900321365.1 uncultured Eubacteriales bacterium
GTAAATGCATATGATGCATAAGCCGCAGCCTGATTCCCATCCATGGTCTTCATTTGTCTTGCCATTTTGTTTCCTCCTTCTTGGAATTGTATATTTTTCCAAACACGCAAAAAAGGCAGCCGAAACCGCTGCCTCCCCCTGCGCGTTCTCAAACCGCAACCATTCTAACATACTGAACCAAGCTTGTCTACACAATCAGAGCCTGTTCTACACGGCATTTTTCACTTTTCTCAAATTCCACCGCCCCCCGGCCGGGGGGCGCCAGGCTGCGAAACTCTCAGTCGTCGTGCTCCAGCGACGTGTAGATCGTCCTCTTCCTCGCCATCTCATCGCTGGCCAGGTACTCATCGTAGGTCGTGATCTTGTCGATCAGCTTTCCGTTCGGAAGAATCTCCATGATCCGGTTCGCCGTCGTCTGCACGATCTGGTGGTCACGGGAGGAGAAAAGCTCCACGGACGGAAACTTGATCATGCCGTTGTTGAGTGCCGTAATCGACTCCATATCCAGGTGGTTGGTCGGCTCGTCGAAGATCAACACGTTCGCGCCCGAGATCATCATCCGGGAGAAGAGGCAGCGCACCTTCTCGCCTCCGGACAGGATGCGGACATACTTGTCGCCGTCGTCGCCCGCGAACAGCATCCTGCCGAGGAAGCCCCTGACATAAGTCTGATCCTTGATCTCGGAATACTGGGTCAGCCACTGGGCGATGGTCAGGTCGCTGTCGAACTCCTCCGTATAGTCCTTCGGAAAATACGCCCTGCTCGTGGTCACACCCCACTTGAAGCTCCCCTCATCCGGCTCCTCCTCGCCCATCAGGATACGGAAGAACATCGTCTTGGCGAGCTCATTTCCGCCGACAAACGCCACCTTGTCCTCTCGTCCGAGCGTAAATGAAATGTCATCGAGGATCTTCACCCCGCCCACCGTCTTGGAGATGTTGTGGACCTCAAGCACTTCATTGCCGATCTCGCGGTCCGGGCGGAAGTCGATATACGGATACTTCCTGCTGGAGGGGCGGATATCGTCGAGCTGGATCTTCTCGAGGGCTCTCTTGCGGCTCGTCGCCTGCTTTGACTTGGACGCGTTCGCGGAGAAGCGGCGGATGAATTCCTGCAGCTCCTTGATTTTCTCTTCTTTCTTCTTGTTGGCTTCCTTCATCTGGCGGATCATCAGCTGGGACGACTCGTACCAGAAATCGTAGTTTCCGGCGTACAGCTGAATCTTGCCATAGTCAATATCCGCGATGTTCGTGCAGACCTTGTTCAGGAAATAGCGGTCATGGGAAACCACGATCACAGTGTTGTCAAAATTGATCAGGAACTCCTCCAGCCACCCGATGGCATCCAGGTCCAGATGGTTGGTCGGCTCGTCGAGCAGAAGGATATCCGGGTTTCCGAACAGCGCGCGCGCCAGGAGGACCTTGACTTTCTGGTTTCCGGTCAGCTCCTTCATCAGGGCATGGTGCTCCTCGGTGGGGATCCCCAGTCCGTTCAGGAGCGCCTCGGCGTCGGACTCCGCCTCCCAGCCGTTCATCTCAGCAAACTCCGTCTCGAGCTCCGACGCGCGGATGCCATCCTCATCAGAAAAGTCCGGTTTCGCGTACAGCGCGTCCTTCTCCTTTGAGATCTCGAACAGGCGCATATTTCCCTGGATAACTGTCTCGAGGACATCCTGGTCGTCATATTTAAAATGATCCTGCTCCAGAACGCTCATGCGCTCCCCGGGCGTGATGGTCACCGACCCGGATGTAGTCTCCAGATCCCCGGAGAGAATCCGGAGGAAGGTCGACTTCCCGGCGCCGTTCGCGCCGATCACGCCGTAGCATCCTTCTGTAAACTTGATATTGACATCCTCGAACAGGGCTTTCTTTCCAAGCCTGAGCGTTACGTCATTTACACTGATCATCGGTCACTCCTTCATTTTAGCTATGTGAGTTTTTTCGCCATGTGCTCCCGAAGAAAGAGAAAGGCAGAATGGAAAGATCATTCCCCACAGCGTCTGTCCCGGGATTCTCTGCACTTCCTGCGCCTGCATCTTTGAAACATCATTCATACGGCCCTGCTTCGGAACCAGTAGGTGTAGAAGTGGCGAAAGCCCAGGGATTCATACATGTGTATGGCTTTCCGGTTATCAGAGGCAGCCTGGAGGTAGGCACGCTTTGCGCCGAGTACCTGGGCCTCTCTCAGGATAGTCGAGCAGATTGCCGTCGCGTATCCCCTTCTCCAGCAGCCCGGACTGACATAGACCGCGTAGATGCCCACCCAGTCACGGTCCCGGATTCCGAGTCCGGAGGCGACCATCCTGCCATCGATCTCCACAGAGGCGGCGATCGTCTTCTTGGGGATCGCGGCGTACATCTTCGGGACAATCCTGCGCAGGGTCGGATCTGATGTGCCGTTCAGGGCGAACAGTCCCTTTATCCATTCGTCCGTGATAAACGCGTCCAGCTGGACAACCAGGTCGTCCCCGTAATACACAAGCGTCGGAAGGTTCAGGCGGTTGTCAAAGACATATTCCTTCCCCGTCTCTTTTTTGATGTTCGCGTCCTCAATCCAGAGTGTCATGACATCCGTCCGGCGGCGGACCTGATAGTCCCTGTCTTCCAGGATCTTGTCAAACTCCGGATCCAGAAGCGGCTGGATCTTGAAATTGGTCGGACAGTTCACATCCGTGTAGATCTTCTCACAGTACGCGATCTTCTCATCCAGGGGGATCGTGCTCTCCCCGATCTGCTCTACCGCGTTCGTGCGGTAGGTATAGTTATGGGAATATCTCAAAAGCCAGCCGTCATAAAGCTCAATGCGGTAGGACGGCCAGGCGTTGAGAGACATTTCCTCCATATATTTGATTTCCTGCTGCAGTTCCTGGGTCAAGAATCTTTCTCCTTCCACCATCTTCCCGCCGCGCCGCAGGGAAGGTACAGCCCGCTGTCTGTCACCTTAAGGCCGACCTCCTGCGAATCCGTATGACCGCCGAACCGGCTGGCAATCTCAGTCCCGATCAGGTACGTCAGAACCGCCGGCGCAAGGCCGGTCGTATAGGAATTAATCAGAAAGAACAGCGGCCGGTCCGAGAGCAGCGAAGCGGTCAGCTTCACAAGCTCATGGAGGCTGTCCTCGATCTTCCACAGTTCTCCCTTCGGGCCGCGCCCGTAGGAGGGCGGATCCATGATAATCCCGTCATAATGGTTTCCCCGGCGGATCTCACGCTCCACAAACTTCCTGCAGTCGTCCGTCAGCCACCGCACGGGCGCGTCAGACAGAGCGCTGGAAGCGGCATTTTCCTTCGCCCAGAGCGTCATTCCCTTCGAGGCGTCCACATGGGTAACCGCAGCGCCTGATGCTGCCGCGGCGATCGTCGCTCCCCCCGTGTAGGCAAACAGGTTCAGCACCCGGACCGGATCTCCTGCCTGCTTTGTCCGTCCGTCCGCGGCAGCGCCGCGGATGATCCGGGAAAACCACTCCCAGTTCACCGCCTGCTCGGGGAACAGGCCGGTATGCTTGAACGCGAACGGCTTCAGATGAAAGGTCAGGTCACTCTCACCCAGACGATACCCTACCGACCACTGCTTCGGCAGGCTCCGGAATTCCCATTCTCCTCCTCCGGACCTGGATCTGTGGTATACGGCATCCGCCTTCCTCCATCCCGGATTCCTCCTCCCCGTGTTCCAGATCACCTGCGGATCGGGGCGCACCAGGAGGTATTTCCCCCAGCGCTCAAGCTTCTCTCCCCCGGAGGCATCCAGGATCTCATAATCTGTCCAATTGTCCGCCGTGAACATATCCGTTCCTCGTTCAGGACCTGTACATTAATCTTGTACAGGTCATTTATGTACAGTTCCTTATATACATTTTGCGTAACTATTCAGCACACCCCACTTACTCGGAACGCTTCGCGTTCCTCATTGTGGGCGGTCAGAGGTGCTTCGCACCTTGCCCGCCCCATGAATTCTCAAAAA
>ONVT01000152.1 GCA_900321365.1 uncultured Eubacteriales bacterium
ACGATGATCAGGTCCGCGCCCTCCTTCTTCGCCTGCGCGATGGTACTCTTCAGCAGGGGCATTGATTCCAGTCCGTTCTCCAGCGCGTAGATCCCGATGTAAGCCGTCCGGATTCCGTTCAGGTCTCTCCAGGCGATATGATCATCCAGGCACCACTCGATCCCGGCGCTCTCCAGAGCATTCTCAGTGTCGATCAGGCTCTGTTCCCCGTAATCCTTCGTGTGGTTGTTCGCGAGGGTGACCACGTCCACGCTTCCGTCCACAAGAATCTGCGTGAAAGAGGGATCCCCCTTGAACGCGAACGGCTTGTCGAGCCTTGCGTCGGAGGTGGTCAGGGTTCCCTCGAAGTTTGCGAACGTAGAATCATCCGAGCTGAGGATTCCCTTTACCTTCTCAAAGAAATAGCTGTCGCCGTAAAGTGCCTCATAGGCGTCAAAGCTGTTATTCTGGCTGAAATTGATATCTGTCCCGAGTGTGCAGTCTCCGATCGCGGAGATCCTCGCCTTCCTCTGTCCGGCGACAGACACGCTGGCCTGGACGCCGGCAATGCCGTCCGCGGTGGCGGTGATCTTCGTATCGCCCTCCGCCATGCCGCGGATCTGCATGTCACCCTCCATCTGGACGATCTTCGCGTTCTCCGCCTCCAATGTGAGATTGTTGACGAATGCATTTTCCGGAGTCGTAATCAGGTTCACGCGCTGCGTGGAACCCGGAAACAGTCCATAGCGATCCCGGTCAAATGCGATCGACTCGGCCGGGGTCAGTGCCACCACCACCGGGGTAGTCCTGTTTCCGGCCAGATCCTGCGCATAGTAGGAGATCTCCTTTTCAGGATCCTCATCCAGAGGTTCTGTATATTTCTCATACTGGGGGACATCCGACAGACCGTTGGTGTTTCCGATATAGACGGCTTCCAGGCCGGACTCGGAGTCTTCGGCGTTCAGTTCGATCTTCCCTTCCCCGTTCTTTCTGATCGTAACGGTGGGAGGCTGTGAGTCAACATAAGCCAGCACGACCTCCGCGCTGCGGACCTTGTCGGTGGAGACCGCCATGATGTCCAGCGTCCCTCCGGTCGCGTGATAGTTGAATTCAGCCGTTCTGCCCTGTTCGATGACCACGTTTTCGCCGTTGACGGTGACCGACTGGATCGTCTCCGGCGCCTTGACGCGGATCTTCACATCTCCCTCACCGGTAAAGCTGTCAGGCTGCTCCAGGATCTGGACGGCCAGTCCGTCATCCGCCTCGATGGACGCGCGCCGTGTCTTCGAATTCCTTCCTGTGATCAGAAAGATGCAGACAAATGCCACAATCACCGCCGCCACAGCAATGACCGCAGCTGCCAGCAGTTTTCTGTGCGAGCTCAGGAAGATCCCCGCCCTGCCGGGCTGCTTCTCTCCTTCGTCTTCCTCCGGTTCGCCATCCCACTCAGGTTCGGCGTTCTCTTCCGGTCTGGAGTACTCCTCCAGTCTGAAGTTCTCCTCCGGCCGGTCGTTTTCCTCTCTCTTCCGGGTGTCCTCCGGTTCCGGGGCATCCTCCCTCCTCCAGATGTATTCCGGTTCCGGGGCATCCTCTCTCTTCCGGGTGTCCTCCGGATTCAAGACATCCTCTGACTTCAGGGTGTCCTCCGACTTCGGGACATCCTCCGGCTTCGAAGTGTTCTTTTTCGGGGGACGGTTCTTCAGCCGGTCGAAAAATGAGCGCCTGGAGGTGCTTTCCCTCTTCAGCTCAGCCGGATCCGGAAGCGGCCCGGTACTGCCGACAAGCGGGATGACCTCCGCTTCCTTGTTGTTCTGGTTTTCATTGAGATTGATGACCTCAATATTCCTGACGCCTGTATCCGGCTCCGCAGAACCTGAATCCTGTTTGGAAAAGCCGGCATTCTTCTCAGGGAAACCGGCATCCTCATCTTCATGTGGAAGCACAGTTTCCGATGTTTTTTTCCCTGCCTTTTTCCCTTTTGGAAGAAGATTCTTCAGGCTGCGCCTCTCGCCTCGCAGGCGCTGAAAGCGGGACTTTGGTTTCGGCGCCTCCTCCATACGTCTCTTCCACTCTTCATCCGGGCCATACTCCCTTTCAGGAGTCTTTTCTTCCTGATCCATACCGTCAGAAGGCCCTGTCAGGGCAATCTCCCCGGCATCCTCCTCCATGTCCGGACCAGATTCCGACTCTTCCTCCGCGGACATCTCCAGGGCCTCTCCGTCTTTTCCGGATCTTTTCTCCCTTACTTTGGACAGATCCTCCTTCACGGACCGGTGTACGCCTGAGGCAAATGACAGTACCCTGTCAGAAAGCGCGCCGAAAAGACCCGGGAGCCCCGTGATGCTCTCCTGGCCTTCCTCATCACCGGAACGAAACTCCTCCTCATCCGATTCGAAGTCATCCTCCGGCAGGATTTCTTTCTCCGCCCTCACCCCGGTGCTTCCGGAACGTTTTCTGCCGCCGAGGTCAAAGTCCTCATCTCTGGCGAATCCGCTCTTCAGTTCAGGCTTCTCATATTCCCAGTTCAGATCAGAAAGCAGGTCATCGGCAGCCTCTCCCGGTTCTGCATCCGGTGAAATCCCCGCGTCTGAAAGGAGAATCTGCTCCTCCAGGTCTGCCGCAAAGCCGGCCTTCGCTTCCCTCTTGGCTTCCTCGACCGCCTCCTTCGCGGCCTTCTCCGCCTCGAGACGCCGCTCCTCCTGCCTCGCCTCTTCCTCCGCTCGCTCTTTCTCCTGCTCCCTGGCCAGCCTCCTGGCCTCCTTCTCCTGCTCTCTTTCCTTCGCCCTTTTCCTGCGCTCCGCCTCCTCGGGCGTGTCAAGATGGATCTTCACGACCCTGCTTCGCACGGATGAGCTTCCATCTGATGATTCCTTGAGCTCCTGGAGCAGTTTTCTGATTTCTTCGTTATCCATAACTCTTTCCTTCAGGAGAAATACTTCACGCCGCTCTCAAACACCTTCATATCCTGTTCTCCGGCGATGTTAATGGCGACTCCTCTTCCTGTTCTCTCTATATGTGCCATCTTTCCGAAGACCCTGCCGTCCGGGCTGGTAATTCCCTCGATGCAGGCGCACGATCCGTTGATATTCCATTCCGGATCCCCCTTCAGCTTCCCGTCCGGGTCACAGTACATCGTGGCAACCTGGCCGCCTGCAAGCAGGCGGTCTATCCATTCTCTGCCCGCGACGAACCTGCCCTCCCCGTGAGAGGCGGGGCTGACATAGACGCCGCCGGACTTTGCCCCGGCCAGCCACGGGCTCTTCGTGGACATGACCTTTGTCGAAACCATATGGGAAATGTGCCGGTGCAGCGTATTGAACGTCAGCGTCGGACTGTCCTCCCTCCCTGGAAGGATCTTCCCCTCGGGCACAAGCCCCAGCTTGATCAGCGCCTGGAAGCCGTTACAGATCCCCAGGATCAGGCCGTCCCTCTCATTCAGCAGACGCTCCACCGCGTCCCGGATCCGCTCATTGCGGAACGCGGCCGCGAAAAACTTCGCGGAGCCGTCCGGTTCGTCACCGGCAGAGAAACCGCCCGGGAACATGAGAATCTGCGCCTGGTCGATCGCCGCCGCATATTCCTCCGCGCTTTGCCGGATATCCTCCGAGCTGAGGTTGCGGAACACGCGCACATCCGTGATGGCCCCTGCTCTCTCGAAGGCCCTGGCGCTGTCATATTCGCAGTTTGTTCCCGGAAAGACCGGGATAAATACGCGCGGTCTGGCAAATCCGTGTGAGCTGACAAAAACCCTGGAATGGATATCCGGATTATAGGGAACGGTTCCCTCCGGAACAGACGCATTCTCGTCCGTCTCCCGGACAGGACGTGTGCGGAAGATTTTCTCAAGCGGCTCTTCCCAGCACTCCTGCGCCTCCTCCAGGGAAATCCTCGTATCCCGGTATTCGATCGCGCCGGTATCCTCCACAACGCCGACAACTGTATATTCGGTCTGAAGGTTCGATACGTCCGAATCTTTCACCTCGCACAGGATCGCGCCAAAATCCGGGGCAAAAAGGTCTTCCGGAGCCACGTTGTGCTCAATGCGAAGACCGAGCCGGTTTCCGAAGGCCATCTGGCAGGCGGCGTACAAAAAGCCCTTCGCGTCCACAACGTACGCGCTCAGGATCCTTCCCTTTTTCAGGTCTTCGGAGAATGCGCCGTACTG
>ONVT01000154.1 GCA_900321365.1 uncultured Eubacteriales bacterium
CAGGGCAGTTTTTGACGGAACCTCTTATGTTCTGAAACCGGGCATTTCAAGAAAGAAGGAGATGGTACCGGCGATCACAGACGTTCTGGAAGCTTTTGCAGCTGATCCTGCCGAAGATCCGGATTTTGGTAAAGTGGATCCTGTCGCCCTGACCGAGGGTGGTATGTATTACATCGTGGAACAGAGGCCGCGTTTCTGTACGACACGGGGAGGCTTAAAAGCCGGCTCTGATATGGCAATTCTTTCCGTCGATGGAACGCCTGTCGAGAACCTGTTCGGTGCAGGAAGCGTAGTAGGCGGAGCAAACGGCCAGGACTCTATGACAGCGATGATGAACAGCTGGGCTATCGGTGAAGAATTGTCATTATCGGCATAAACAGGATACGATTTCGGATACACGTGTCAGGCAAAAAAGGAGGTTCCTGATGAAGGTCAGAGCTCATTTCAAATGGTTACTGTTGTTTCTTTTGATGACGTTTTTTTCTGTAGCTGCCATTGTCAATATGTCCGGATCCTTCTGCGTGTATGCGGCGGAAGAGGAAAACCTGAAAAGACCGACTGTACTGCTGATTCTCGACGGATTTGGCCTGAATGATCGCAGTGAGCATAATGCCATTGCGCTGGCGGACACTCCGGTGCTGGACCGGCTGATGAAGGAGTGCCCCTTCGTGAAGGGCAATGCCAGCGGCGAGGCCGTAGGTCTTCCGGAGGGCCAGATGGGCAGTTCCGAGGTAGGCCACCTGAATATAGGTGCCGGGCGTATCGTGTATCAGGATCTGGCCAGGATCTCGAAGAAGATCGAAGAGGGTGATTTCTTTGAGAACGAGGCACTTCTGAAGGCTATGAACAATGCGAAGGAAAAGGGGACGAGCCTGCATATATACGGCCTGCTTTCCGATGGCGGTGTACACAGCCACATCACCCACCTCTATGCTCTCCTGGAGCTTGCAAAACGTCAGGGTCTTGAAAAGGTATACGTACACTGCTTTATGGATGGGAGGGATACGCCGCCGGAATCCGGAAAGGATTATGTTCAGGCGCTGCTCGATGAGATGGACAGGATCGGCTGCGGAAAGATCGCAACGGTGTCAGGCCGCTATTATGCCATGGACAGGGATAATAACTGGGACCGTATTGAAAAGGCGTATCGGGCCCTGACCCTTGGTGAGGGCGTGGAGGCATCCTCCGCACTGGAGGCTGTGACGCAGTCCTATGCGAAGGGAGAAACGGATGAATTCGTCCAGCCCACGGTGGTGATGGAGGACGGCGCGCCGGTGGCTGCCATTGATGATGGAGATTCCATTATATTCTTCAATTTCCGCCCGGATCGCGCCAGAGAGATTACCCGCGCCTTCTGCTGCGATGAGTTTGACAACTTTGACAGGGGACCCCGGAAGGATATCACCTATGTCTGTTTTACGGATTATGACGTGACGATCCCCAATAAGGAGGTAGCATTTGCGAAGGAACCGATTACCAATACCTTTGGAGAGTGGCTTGCCGAAAACGGTATGAAGCAGGCCAGAATCGCTGAGACGGAGAAATACGCCCACGTGACCTTCTTCTTCAACGGCGGCGTGGAAGCGCCCAATGAGGGAGAGGACAGGTTCCTGATTCCGTCTCCGAAGGTGGCAACTTATGATCTGCAGCCTGAGATGAGCGCGCCGGCGGTATGTGACACACTGGTCGAGAAGATTCGTTCCGGCGGGTATGATGTGATCATCGCAAATTTCGCGAATTCGGATATGGTTGGACACACAGGAGTGGAGAAGGCAGCCATTGAAGCCGTCGCCTGCATAGACGAGTGCATCGGACGGGTGGTGGAGGCTGTTGAAGAGGTGGACGGTCAGCTTTTTATCTGTGCGGACCATGGCAACGCCGAGATGATGGTGAACTATGAAACGGGAGAACCCTGGACGGCTCACACCACCAATCCCGTTCCCTTCATTCTGGTAAACTATGATCCTGCCTTTACGTTGAGAGACGGTGGCTGCCTGGCTGACATTGTTCCCACGCTGATTGAGATGATGGGGATGGAAAAGCCGGCAGAAATGACGGGAGAGTCACTATTGATCAGGAAATAAGAGGAAACGGTATTCGCTGGGAACACTACGATATGAAAACAGTAAAAGTAGTTGCCGCAATCATCAGGGACAGAGATCGGGTCTTTGCCACTCAGCGTGGATATGGTGAGTACAAAGACGGATGGGAATTTCCGGGAGGAAAGATTGAGCCTGGTGAGACTCCTCAGCAAGCCCTGCAAAGAGAGATAAAAGAAGAACTGGATACGGAAATCCTGGTGGGCGATTTGTTTACTGTTGTTGAGCATGATTATCCGGACTTCCATCTCTCAATGCAATGCTTTTTGTGTACGATTTCTTCCGGAGAACTGAAACTGAAAGAACATGAAGCGGCTAAGTGGCTCACAAGAGATCAACTGGATTCTGTGAATTGGCTGCCGGCTGATGTGAAGGTGGTTGAAGCGTATATGTAATTCGAAAGAGGGCTGTGCTATACTGATGTGTGAAATATATGTGTTGTGCAACTGAAGGGCAGATTACCAATCTTGTGACACTGCATGCAAAAAATGGTATCGGCAGGTAATTGACTTGACAATCTGGAACATCCTGTTGATGACAGCATGGATAAACATGTATATAGATATGTGAAGGTGTTGACGAAACAGAAATAAGGAGATTCTATGAAAACAGTAAGTATCTTTGATGCTACGACAGCCAAGCGAAAGGTAAAAAAGGAACAAAAAGCGTGGAAGTATCTTCGGGATCTGTGCAGCCTGAATGGCGGTGACCTGAACAGACTGGCCGTTATTGACGGAAACAGAAAGTACACCTATGGCCAGATGTTCCGGGAATGGGAACGCTACGCCTCGGTCTTTACCTCTCTGGATATGACGGAGGAACAGAACGCCCGGGTAGGTGTGCTGGGTTCTACCTGCTCAGAGGTTATTTTTGCATTCTATGGCCTCAATATGGTCGGCGCGCAGGTTTCTCTGGTAGCATCCTGGTCAGCCTTTAATGCCGACCGGATCAAGGAGACCATCCTTCAGGAGAAACTGACGGACTTCATCCTCACGGATGACCTGGCCCAGCCGGATCTGGTCAGGGAGCTTCTGCTCAGGCGGAAGGAACTGGGGCTTCGACATGTGATCATCCTGCACGTGTCCATGGGAGGTGCTATTGCCATTCCGGCGATGGCGGCGGCTCAGGAGATCAAGTACTCCACCATGAAGGCACTCTATAGACCGATCTGTATGGAGACGTTGCTGGCGTCTTTCGGCAGCCGTCCGGTGCGCTACTCCCTGCGTGAAACTGACGAAACTGCTTTCATCATTCACACCACCGGCACCACCAGCGGGACCGGAAAGCCTGTGCCGATGTCGGATGGAGCGTTCAATGCGGTTGCAGAGAGCTTCATGAAGCTAAAGGATATATCCCTTCCCTTTGACCATCTGGTGACCGCGACCATGCTGGACCTGAGCAATTCCTACGGTATTATTGACCAGGTTCATCTGCCTTTTGCCATGGGCGCGACGGTGGCCGCCGTTCCGCTGGGATTCCTGAACCCCTTGTTCTACAAGGCTGTTTCGGCTTATCGCATCTCGTTCCTGTTTAGTGCCAGCTACATGTTCGACCGTTGGATGAAGATGCCCGAGGACACTGACTTTGACTTTTCCAGCCTGAAGTTCGTAGCGCTCGGGGGTACGTCGGTATCGGCGGCGGACAAGAAGCGTTACCACGAGTTCATTGAGGCCCATGGAGGCAAGG
>ONVT01000258.1 GCA_900321365.1 uncultured Eubacteriales bacterium
TTCTACGGCCCCTCCCTGAAAAAGGTGCTCTCGCAGTACACCGCGCTCACAGGAAGGCCGGCGCTTCCTCCGGCATGGAGCTTCGGTCTGTGGCTGTCCACTTCCTTTACGACCAGCTACGACGAAAAGACCACAGGATCATTTATCCAGGAGATGAAGGAGCGGGAGATCCCGCTGTCTGTCTTCCACTATGACTGTTACTGGATGCGGGAATTCCGCCTGTGCGATTTTGACTGGGACAGAAGGCAGTTTCCAGATCCGGAAGGCATGATCCGCCGTAATCATGAGAAGGGCCTGAAGGTCTGTGTCTGGATGAACCCGTACATCGCCCAGAACACAGCCCTGTTCCACGAAGCGATGGAGAAGGGCTATCTGCTGATGCGTGCCGACGGCAGGGGCGTCTGGCAGACCGACAACTGGGAGTACGGCATGGGAATCGTGGATTTCACGAACCCGGAGGCATACAGATGGTTCCAGGAAAAACTCCGCGTCCTGTGCGCGTCAGGGATTGACTGCTTTAAAACAGACTTCGGAGAACGGATTCCGGTCAATGTGAGGTACCATAACGGGGCGGATCCGGTTGCGATGCACAACTATTATACCCTGATCTATAACCGGTGCGTCTTCGAGGTGCTGGAACAGGAGAAGGGAAAGGGCAATGCCGTCCTGTTCGCCAGAAGCGCGACGGTCGGTTCCCAGCAGTTCCCGGTCCATTGGGGCGGCGACTGCATGGCGACTTACCCGTCCATGGCGGAGACCCTCCGCGGCGGTCTGTCGCTGGCCATGAGCGGATTCGCGTTCTGGAGCCATGACATTTCCGGGTTCGAAAGCACAGCGACGCCGGACCTGTACAAGCGCTGGGCGGCCTTCGGCCTTCTCTCTTCCCACAGCCGTCTGCATGGCGCCGGATCCTACCGGGTCCCCTGGCTCTTCGGCGAAGAGGCATGCGAAGTGGTGAGGCATTTCAGCCGGCTCAAATGCTCTCTGATGCCCTACCTTTACCGGCTGGCGGTTGACGCGCACAGGACAGGCGTTCCGATGATGCGTCCGATGATCCTTGAATATCCCGACGACCCTGCTGTCCGCAGTCTGGACATGCAGTATATGCTTGGAGAGAACCTCCTGACAGCTCCGGTTTTCAGGGAAGACGGGGCCGCGGACTTTTACCTTCCTGACGGAACCTGGACAGATTTCTTTACAGGTGAGACAGTACAGGGCGGAAGGTGGTATCATAAGACATACGACTACCTGCACCTTCCTCTGTATGTGAGGGAACACGCGCTCCTGCCGGTGGGCTGCGACAGCACCAGGCCGGACTACGACTATGAGCAGGACCTGGAGATCCGCTGGTACCTGAGCGCGGAAGAGGAGGAAGCCCAGACCGAGATTGTAAAGCAGAATGGAGAGACGGCAGCTGTTGTGCACGCGGTCAGGAAAGGAAATCAGGTGAACGTCGCTCTGAAGGGCCAGCTTCCGCGTCTTCGGTTCCTTGTACCGGGAGAGAGCGAAGTGCAGGTCTTCATCGAGGACATTTAATGAAATATGATGAGTGAAAAGGAAGCGGGTGGCGCGCGCACTCTCTGGCGCCGCGTCCGGGACTGCTGGAAAACAAATTACGCGCTGAGGCTGACGGCGATCATCATCGCCGTTCTGATGCTGGTGGCATTTGCGTTCCAGTGGTACCTTCAGGGCCAGTACCTGGAATACCTCGTTAAGACAAGCGCCCAGTCCGACAGCGTGGTGCTGGATGTGGAGAGCGATACCGTCGCCAGGGAACTGAGAAATGACCTGCAGACCAGCGCGACGATCTCCCTGGATGAGGATCTGATCAACGCTGCCCGGAATTACCTGGCGGACACCTCGGACATGAGCTCGAAGATGATCCTGACCAATTCCATCGACCGGCTGGTGAGGAGGAACATGCCCGCGCTGGTGAACACGGCTCTTGTGACGCCGGACGGGGAGATCATGATCCAGATCAACCGCGCCATCTACAACCTGTACTCTGAGAATGAGCTATGGAATGAAGACAATCAGGAAGAACTGACTGTACTGTGCAGGGCTCTGGAGGAGCAGCTTAACCGCGACACTGTTCCCAGGGCCGCGACAACAACAGTGCCGAATTCCTTTACGCTTACCGTGAACGGCGCAACGATCAGCACCACCAGGAACCTGTTCCATATCGCCTGTGCCCTGCCCGGCAACCAGAGAAACGCGGAAAACCTGAACTGTATTCTCGTCTTCAGCTTTGTGCTGACCAGCGTGGATGACTTTTTCAATAAAATCTCCGCGATGGAAAATGACTATACGAGCGCATGCATCGCCCGCAGTGATGGAAAGATCCTCTATGCGCAGGATGAGAGCTCTCTGGAACGGAGCCTGGATACGCTTTTCCCGGAGACGCGGACCAGCATGCTGAGCAGGAAGATCGAGGATACAGACTGGACTCTGAACCTCCTGCTGGATCTGGACGTAATGAAACACAGTGTCAATGCACAGTATAAGAAGGGCGTATGGATCTTCCTGATTGCGCTGCTTCTGATCTGCTGTCTGCTGCTGTTTCTCACGAACCGCGCACTCAGCCCGATCCGCAGCATCGGGAAAGCTATGAAACTGGTAAAGCAGGGCGTCTGGAAAACACGCATCGAGGTGAAAGGGGACGATGAGATCTGGAAGCTGGCCCGCAATTACAACGACATGGCGGACGCACTGGAGGAATGGAGAGAACTGAACCGCCGGCAGAACGAAGAAAAACTGCTTTCCGTCAAACAGACCGCGGACGCGCAGATGCACGCCCTGCAGTCGCAGATCAACGCGCATTTCCTGTGCAATACTCTCAACGCGATCAACATGAGCGCGGTGGAGCAGGGCAATGAAGAAGTTTCCATGATGCTCCGCATGCTTTCCAATATTATGCGGTATGCGTATTCCAGGTCCTATGAGGCGGTCACGCTCGGAGATGAGGTCATGTGGGCCAGTCAGTATCTCGCGCTCCAGAAATTCCGTCTGATGGACGTATTCAACTATCGCGTCGACTTTCCGGAGGAATACCTGGAATGGCCCTGCTGCAAACTGTTCCTCCAGCCGTTTCTGGAAAACTCGATCCGCCACGGGTTCGCAGAGAAGCAGAACGGCTGCTTCATCAGCGTCACGGGACGGATGGAAGAAGGCCGGATGAAGATCATGATCGAGGACAACGGGTGCGGCATGACGAAGGAGCAGCAGGAGAAGATAAACGGCGTGCTTTCCGGAGATGCTTCCATGCACATGGAAGGCACCGGCATCGGCATCGAAAATGTCGCTGCCAGACTGAGAATCTATTACGGCAGTAAGCTGTCAATCAGCATGTGCAGTAAGGAAGGGGAAGGAACATGCTTCACGATCCTTCTTCCTCTCCCGGATAATCTGTCCGGGGAAGAGGAAGAAATGACGAATGAAGGGAGGTTATTTCCTTGAAAATACTGGTAGCGGAAGATGAGCAGCGCGCGCGCGAAGGCCTGTGCGATCTGATCGCGTCTCTTGGAGAGAAGTACCAGATTGTCGGAAGCGCGGCGAATGGGAGGACGGCGTTGGAGATGATTCAGGACCTTCAGCCCGACGTGGTCTTCACAGACATCAAGATGCCATATATGTCCGGGCTGGAACTGATCCGGGCAGCCAGGGAGCAGAGGCTGGAGACAAGGTTTATCCTGACCAGCGCCTACGCGGAATTCGAGTACGCGAAGGAAGCCATGAAGCTGGGCTGCGACGACTATATTCTCAAGCCGCCGATGCGCGAGGAGCTCAGGAAAACGCTGGACAATGTCGAACATATTCTGAAATACGGCTCCCGGAGTGAGAAGGAAAGCAGCAGTCTTGAACAGCAGTATCCGCAGGCCCACAAGCTCGTGCGCAGAACACTGCAGATGATTGAGAGCGGATACAAGGGAAACCTGAACCAGCAGTATATCGCGCAGCAGCTGAATGTAAGCCCGGAGTACCTCAGCTATCTGTTTGCCAGGGATATCGGCACTCCGTTTGCCAGGTTTATCCGTGAATACCGCATCAAAAAGGCTGCGGAGCTTTTGAGCAGGGGAGATTCCAATGCAAAAGACGTGGCTTACGAGACAGGCTTCACGGACAGGAAGTACTTCTGCAAGGTGTTCCACGAAATCATGGGAGAGAGCGTCTCCGAGTTCATGAAGCATCTGTAAAGAGCGTCTTTGTCAGATCTGATTATACGATTACAATCCGGCGCTGCCGTTCATTTCGAACGGGGGCGCCTGTTTTCTGGCTTACCAGAAGCTCCCACAATTCTGTCGCGCGCAGGTCTTCCCTGAGGCTGTCCCGCATCTGGTCCTGCTGAGTCTGCCTTTCTGACGCCTTGTCAGACAGCGTATGATCTTCCGGCGGAAGCTTTGTGACCATGGGAATGGAAGAGTGTTCCTTGATCTCACTGAGCAGGGGAAGGGCACGTTTCCGGAAGCCGAGAACCCTGGCAAAGGATGGATTTGAAGCATCTGTATTCCTGATTTCAAGAAGAATATGGAGCAGGGCGCGGCGCACCCGGGTGTGAGCGACCTGTTTTGTTTTCAGGAGCGCGGTGAACTGATCAAAACCTGTGTATTGCGGCAGAAGATGATTGATCCGGTTCGCGAGATCCTCATTTACATCCACATAATCTGTCAGGGAAGACCTGGCTTCATAAAGCTTCAGACGAAGCGGCAGGTCCAGATCTGAAGAAGTGAGATACCGTCCTGAGGCCATTTCTTCTGAGAGAAGCCTGAAGGCGGAGGGCGGCATCTGATCGCTGACATCGATCCCTTTCGAAAGAGCGTTGCGGATGCCGGAGGCAGAGGCATAATTCAGCTTTGAAGATGTCTCACACTCTGTGGGGTTATATCCTGAAGTATCTTTCCTTTCTGTGCTTTCAGGGATGTCTGATGTATGGCAATCATGATAAATGTTCAGATCATGGTATTGAGCTCCAACGCGGAGTACGGGAAACAGCTTCATGCGGTTCCCGCGTTTCAGGACGGCCTTCATGTATTCGACCGCGAGGATGTTGTTGGGGGAGCGGAGCAAATCTGATATTTTTTCTGAAATGAAATCCTCTTCCGTGGGATGGTTACATTTATTCCTGAGTTCGAGCCATGCAAGTGTGCGTGCTTCGGCGTAGCTTATTCCTTTCCGCAGTTTCTTCTGCAGGAGAATACGGTACTCTTCAGTCTCTTTCTGAGAAAGAAAGCGCGCATATTCCATAAGAAAACCGGTATGTCCGGTCTCGCAGCCGAATGAAAGGGAGTCGACCACTCCCAGACAGTCAAGCACAGATACGCCGCCTTCGGCGAAATGCTCGGCACTTCCCGTCGCATATCTCACAGGCATTTCCAGCACCAGATCAGCTCCGGCTTCCAAAGCCATGCGGGCGCGGACCCATTTGTCCAGAAGGGCTGGTTCACCGCGCTGCACAAAGTCCGGGCTCATGACAACGATGACGTAGTCAGAACCGGACAGCCTGCGGGCCTGCTGCATCTGATACAGATGTCCGTTGTGTAATGGATTGTATTCTGCGATGATTCCGGTTGTTTTCATGGTGCCTCGGATTTCATGGTGTCTGTTTCAGAGTTGTTTTCTACACCATACCATGGATTTTCGGTTAGTTCCAGACGCTGATGTCTATGACTGCAGTATATGGTTAAGGTATGTCGGAGCCACCAGGGACGATAACATTTACATAAAGACTTGACATTCTGGAACATCCTCTTGATGGGAGTGGAGAAAACCTGTTAAACTTGTATAAATATTTCCCGGCAGACTCATATGCAGACGAGGAAGAACCGAATTTGAGTGAGGGATAGTAACAAATAATGTAGACGATTTGATATCACAGGAGGAGAGATATGTTTGGAAGCCGCAGGATTCAGGAACTGGAGTACAAATTACGAGAAGCAGATGATGCCCTTGAAAAAGTGACAAAAGAGAAGAAATCATTTGAGGAAAGACTTTCGTCCGTTACGACCCGCGAAGCAGAA
>ONVT01000155.1 GCA_900321365.1 uncultured Eubacteriales bacterium
CAGCGGAAAGGAAAAACTTCCCAAGCGGATCCAGTGCAAAGGCAAGCGTCACATTTTCGGAGAACGAGAACAGTGTGCTGCTCCGTCCGTACAGGATCGCAAGAACTCCCAGCGCTGCACTGGAGAGCGAAACCAGCGCATAGACGTAGCATCGCGTCCGGTACTGCCAGCCACGGGGCACCGAGACAAGGACGCCCGCAACGATCGGAAACAGAATTGCACAGATGATCAGCATTTCCAGTTCACTCCCTCTTACTTCGTTTTACGACATGCTGTTATATAAACATCGACAGGCCCCTGTAGATGACATCGGATATCACCCAGGAAAACAGGCCAAGAAACAGATTCAGCAGGATCAGTACCGTTCCGGAAAAAGCAAACGCCAGCCGGCTTCTGTCAGCGGCAGGACGTCCCTGTTCGGAGCGCTGCATGGAACTGTCCGGGTCATAATAGATCCGGATCAGCGTCCGGATAAAATACAGGGCGTTCAGCACGGAGCTGACTCCCAGAACCGCCAGGACCACCACGATCCTCCAGTGTATTCCTCCGAGAACCACGGCCTCACCGAACATCAGCTTTGTGGCAAATCCCGCGAAGACAGGTACGCCGATCATGGACAGCGCACCGGCTGAAAAAAGCCTTCCGGCGAGAACATCCCGATGACCGCTTCCCTGAAGCGCATGAAACCGGAGGCTGTCTCCCGAAACCTCGGCCAGACAGGGTGCTGTCAGGAACAGCAGACTCTTGGTGAGCGCGTGGACAAGGATCTGAAAAATCGCCGCGGCAAAGCCCGCGACCGTTCCGATTCCGATCCCCATATAGATGTATCCGGTCTGCGCCGCGGAGGAAAAAGCAATCATCCGGTTAATGTTTGATGCCCTGAGCGCACTGATCGATCCGACGATGATTCCGCAGATTCCGAGAATGAACAGGACCTTCAGAACAGGGGTTTTCCGCATCACATCCATGCCGACCGCCCTGTAGATAATCTTAAACAGCAGGAAGATATATCCCTTTGTGACCAGCGAGCTCAGAACCGCTCCGGACGTGGGGGTAGCCCACCCGTAGGTATCCGGCATCCAGAAATAAAAGGGGAACAGGCCGCTCTTGATCGCGATTCCGATGGTCATGATGCAGACCGCCATGGAGACTGCCGGGATCTGCGACGGGTTCTCACACACGCGCTGAAGGCTCTGCCGCATGGGAATCATCAGGAGGTGTCCGGAAATATCGTACAGGAGAACGACCCCCATCAGGAACAGTCCGCTGCCCATCAGGTTCAGAATCATATACCGCACGGCGGCCAGCGTGGTTCTGCCGATCTCCCTCACGATCAGGATACCGCAGCTTGTAAGCGTCAGAATCTCCAGGAATACATATCCGGTAAAAACGTCATTGGTCCAGGTGATCGCCATCAGCGCCGCAGTCATCAGGTTGATCAGACTGAAGTAAAGATTGATCTTACTTTCATCAATATCCTTCTGCAGAAAATGATATCCTGCCGTCACACTGCACAGAAGAACCACCGAAAACAAAAGTGCGATCAGAGCCTCAAGGCTTCCGGCACGGATCTCATTTCCCCAGGGTGCGGGGAACTCTCCCATGGAATAGGTAAAGGCTTTTCCCGTCTTCAGCGTATATCCGAGGACACAGGACGTCATCCCGATGAGTACGGATTCATATGCAATTGTAAAATTCCTTGCCGCCTTCGCTCCCAGCAGCATGCACAGAGGCCCTGCAAACAGGCTCAGTACCACTGTAAACAGCGGAAAGTTCCAGATAAAATTCATCGGTCTTCCTTCTGATGTTTTGAAAGCACATAAATCGTATCAAGGTTCAGCGTATGGTATCGTTTGTACAGGCGCACGGTCAGAGACAGCATGACCGCTGTCACGGAGACGGACACCACGATTCCCGTCAGGACAAGGCCCGCAGGTACCGGA
Organism: uncultured Eubacteriales bacterium; assembly: GCA_900321365.1. The sequence goes on from ONVT01000155.1 coordinate 1,944, forward strand.
TTGATATACGCAGCCGTGTCCGTAACCCCGTTCTCTATGATCGGCGCCCTCCTGCCTCTGATATATCCCATGGAAGCCAGCAGCAGGAAAACACCGGTATCCATGATATTCATTCCGATCAGCTTCTTGATCAGGTTCCGGTGGAACAGAAGCGTCGTAAAACCGATCCCGAAGAGTATTACGGCAGCTGCCTCCTCATAATGGTTCAAAAAGCCCTGGATCATGTCTCCCTGCCCCCTTCCTCTTTCTCCCGGTGCACGGAATACCGCTCAAAGTCCGGCTCCGTCCCGATTCTTCCGCGCCTGAAGAGGCTGTAGAAGCCGAACATCGTGATACTGACCACACACCCCACGGCGATATCCAGTGGAAGAATCATTCCCCCGGACAGGATGGCGCCGGGTGTTCCTTTCGGAATGTGGTTCTCAAGCCCGTTTGCCCCCATAAAGAATACATATCCCTTCGCAAAACTGTAAAACGCCAGCGAAACAAAGGTGACGACCATGCATGTTTTCATGGTGAGAAACCGGTCCGCCGCTTTCATCCCGAACGCGGCTGAAAACAGAATCATGCCCGCGCCGATCACGGCACCGCCGGAGAAACCGCCGCCGGGAGAATTCTGTCCGTTCAGCAGAATATAGATTCCATAAATCAGAATACAGGGAAGCAGGCCTTTTCCCATCGTGCGCAGAATCGAATCCCCTGACAGATCATAGTAAACGTCATTGCGGATCGTATAGTAATCCTCATATCCTGTCCTCTGATTCTTCCGGTCGATCCTCAGAAGGATCAGAACGCAGATCAGCGCCGTAAACAGTACATGAGATTCCCCAAGCGTATCAAAGGCTCTGTAGTCGAGAATCATTCCCGTCACGACATTCACGGCACCGGTTTCTTCGACGCCCTTTTCAATATATCGCGTCACAACCTCTTTTGTAGCGGGATTCTCCTCGCCCTGCGGCGGAAGAAGAGAAACTGTATACAACAGGACGACAGACAGAAATACACAGGACAGAACCGCCACAAGGTAATAGTATTTTGTGAATCGTCCTCTGGCCCGCTTAACCGCGGCACGCTCTGCCGGATCCATGTGAAGCTTCTGCCGCTTTTCATCTGAGATTTTTTTCAGCTCTTCCCTGTTCAGGTCATCTCCATGGTATGTGTCCAGAAGTTCTTCCATGGGATCTGACTCTCCCATCAGCCAGGAGTGAAATAACTCTTTCATTCAGTCTCCTCCTTCCCGGCCGTTTCTTTGGAGCCTTCCGCCGAGTCCGTGCTGGCTGCGTCTACGGGATCCCCCGTGTCTTCAGCCCCGATCTTCTTCAATGTCATCAGGAACAGGATCCCGCTGACTCCGGCGCCGACCGCCGCCTCCGTAATCCCAAGATCAGGACTCTCCATCAGAATCCATATGAGAGCCATAATGAAGCTGTACGCCATAAAGGTAATCACGCACTGCAGAAGATCCCTGATCAGGTTTACGGAAACCGCGCATA
>ONVT01000159.1 GCA_900321365.1 uncultured Eubacteriales bacterium
AGGCAGATTCCATGCAGAGCGCAGAGGAGGCAGATTCCATGCAGAGTGCAGCACAGGCAGATTCCGCGCAGGAAGCCGGGGCTGCGGCAGATGAGGATATCATCGTTCAGCGGGAGACGCTGAGTGCGAAGGGAGCAGAAGCCGCGGGAGCGGGCGCAACGATGTATATTCCGAACCCCTTCGTTGAAGTGGAAACGATCGGGGAGGCCGAGGAGAAGACTGGTTTCACCTTCTCTCTGCCAGAGGCGGAGAAACCTTACAATACGCAGATCATCCGTGTCATGAAGGATGAGATGATCGAGGTCATCTATCTGGATGACCAGGATCAGGAAGGATACCGGATCCGCAAGGGGAAGGACATGGGGGAGGACATCAGCGGAGACTATAATAATTATGCGGCAGAGGACGTCCTTGTATCGGATGAGAAGAAGGATGATCTGAAGGATAAGCAGAGAGATGATCTGAAGATTCAGGTCCGCGGTGACAGGGAAGGTCAGTGGAGCACGGCTGTCTGGACACAGGAGGACCAGGATGGAGTCCTTTATTCCTATTCGGTCTGCGGTGACCGGAAAACATTCTCATCGGAAGAGATTCTCTGTCTCGCAGCAGAAATGTCCTGACCAGCGCATTGTTAAACATGTCTAAAAAAGTTGGAGAAACCGGCAGATCGTTGGAAATTCAAAGAATAGTTAATCTATGACAAATACGTTATGATAGGGGTATCTGAAGTCGTTATGTGAGGACCTGTACATAAATATCTTATACATTCTGCTTGTCTTTTCCTTTGATTGTACCAGGTGAGATATCCTTACATAGCCGGAATGGAAAGGATCTCTGTATCATTATGACCTGGAATTTCAGCTTTTGTCTGGTTACCGGAATCATGCTGATGGTTATCTGCGGCTATTATGCGGCATACCCCAGGCTTCCGGTTGCTCTGAACAGATATTTCATTACGCTGGTCGTGACAGAAGTCCTGACCCTTGCTTCGGATATCCTCTCCACATGGATGGATATGAACCATGGGTCATTTCCCATCTGGCTTCTCTATATTGCCAACATGCTGTTCTTCCTCTTCTTCGTGGCGAGGAGCTACGGCCTTTATGCTTATACTGTCACCCTGCTTTGCAGCAGGAGTGTGCGCAGACGATTCTCCTGGGTCGGACGGATCTTCGCGATCCTGTTCTGGGCGATCATCCTGAGCAGCTTCTTCACAGGGGCGGTGTTCTCCATTGACAGCAATGGATATCACAGCGGTCCGTTGTATATGCTGGTTGTCTATGGAGAGCTCTATCTGTTCCTGATCCTGGGGCTGTATCTGCTGCTTCTGTACAGGAAGAATCTCGGTGACAGCTTTTTCTACGGAATGCTGCTGATCTATACAATTCTGACGATCGGCGGCATCTGCCGGTATCTCTTCCCCGGTATTCTTCTGATGGATACCTTCTTCATGATCTCCATCATGATCCTTTATATCACGATCCATAACGCGGACCTGTTCCGCGAGAGCAGGACGATGTCCTTCGACTATCAGGCCTTTGAGATGGTAATGAGAGAGCATCACAGCTACGGAACCTGGTATCAGCTGATCGGGATCATGTCTTACAACTACAATGAGTCGCGCCAGATCTACGGGGGAGTCCAGATAGACCGTGCGCTTACCCAGATCAGCAGGTATCTCCGGGAGATGTTTCGCGACGGCACGATCTTCTATGAGAGATCCGGATGCTTTCTGATCCTTATCGAAGGAAAAGAAGCTGCACAAAGAGCAATTAAGGAGATTCTTCCTGATGTGAGGCGCAGGTTCCGGGAATCGTGGAGCGATGAGGATTCAAGGGTTTACATGAACATTGTGTTCGGCCAGATGAATTCGGATCTGCAGATTCCTTCCGTAGACCTGGAGCTGGAGGTGATCCGGAGGCTCCTGGAGAAGGGCGGGAACGGAGAGCTGAATCAGGACTTTGTCGTAGACAGCGGCATGATCGATTCGATTGCCAGGGAATTCACGGTTAAGAAGGCGCTCAGTGATGCCCTTCAAAAGAACGGAATCCAGGTGTATATGCAGCCGATCATCGAGGCGAAGACCGGAAAAGTGGTTGGCGCGGAGGCTCTGTCCAGGCTTTTCGATCCAAAACTCGGGCTGATCCCTCCGTCGGAGTTTATTCCACTGGCAGAGCGCTCCGGAAGCATCATACAGATCGGGGAACAGGTTCTCTCAAAGACCTGCCAGTTCCTGAATAATAACAGGGAGGCCCTGTCCGGCCTGAGCTTTGTCAATATCAATCTCTCTCCGATCCAGTGCATGGATCACGATCTTTCCGGCACCTTCGACATGGTTCCGAAGTCTTACGGGATTGATCCCGGGAAGCTTCACCTCGAGATCACGGAGGAGAGTCTGGTGGAACCGGATATCCTCAGGAACCAGATGGATCTTCTCCGGATGATCGGATATTCATTTGCGCTGGATGACTATGGGAGCGGGTACGCGAACCAGTTCCAGATCAAGATGTTCCCCTTCACGGGGATCAAACTCGACATGAAAATCGTGTGGGCGCATTTTGCGGATCCTGACGCGATCCTGCCGAACGCGGTGAACACGTTCCTCGACCGTGGCCTGAGTGTCACGGCAGAGGGAGTGGAGAGCGAGGAGATGGCAAGGCAGCTCACAGAGATGGGATGCACCTATCTGCAGGGCTTCTACTACTCAAAGCCGCTGCCGATGGAGGAATTCGTGAAATATGTGCAGAGGGAGGCGTCGTAGGGCGCAGACTATTCCAGAAAACCAGAAAATCTGCGTACATGAAGGCCGGGAAACGCCTGCCTGTACGCAGATTATTTCAGAAAACCAGAAAATCTGCGTATATGGAGGCCAGGAAGACGCCTGTCCGTACGCAAATTATTTCAAATAACCAGAAAATCTGCGTATATGGAGGCCGGAAGACGCCTGCCCATACGCAGATTTTTGCTAAATCCAGAAAATACTGCGTATGGGCAGGTTGAAAGGGGGTTTACTCTACGGCGCTGATGGTTTCCAGGACGGCGTCGCGGATCTTTCCGTTGACCTCCTGCGCCTTCTCGGGGGAATCCTGTTTCGAATAGAAGTAGAACTTGATCTTCGGTTCGGTTCCGGACGGACGCACCGCGAACCAGGAGCCGTTCTCCAGGAAGAATCTCAGCACGTTGGACGCCGGGATGTCTTCATATCCATTCTTATAATCGATGACCTTCGTCACCCGGTAGCCGGCAACCGAATCCCAGACAGCAGGTGCCTTGGCGGCTCCTGCAGCTCCTTTCGCTGCTGAGGCGTCTTCTGCAGCGGCCTGTGCCGCGGCGGGGGCGGAATCTGCCAGGGTCCCTGAAGCGGCGGGATGCACCCTGTCCATGGGGAGGTTTGTCCGGACACTGTCCATCATCCGGCCGATCCGCTGCGCGCCTGGGATCCCCTTCAGGATGAGGTTCGGCTCCAGCTCGGAATAGTATCCGTAGCGCGCTCCCAGCTCGGAGAGGATCTGGAAGAGTGTCTTGCCCTGCTTCCGGTAGTAGGCCGCTGCCTCGGCGATAAGCATGCCGGCGCTGATGCCGTCTTTGTCACGGATCTCGGGGCACGCCGCGTAGCCGACGGACTCCTCATAGCCGAACAGGTAGGAGTAGTGATTCTTCTCGAGGAAGGGAATCCGTCCGCAGATATTCTTGAATCCGGTCAGTGCCTCGAACATCTTCACGCCGTAGGAATCCGCGATCTCCTCCGACAGGGAGGATGTGACGATGGACTTGACCATCGCGCCTCTTTCGGGCAGCGTTCCCGCATCGCGGTGTCCTTCCAGAATGTAGTTGACGAGCAGGTAGCCGGTCTGGTTTCCGTTCAGCGGGACATATTCCCCGTCGTCGCCCATCAGCTCGATCGCGAAACGGTCGGAGTCCGGGTCGGTCGCCATCAGAAGCTCGGCGCCGATCTCATGTCCAAGCTTCTCGCTGAGCCGGAACGCCTTCGGATCCTCCGGATTCGGGTAGCCGACCGTTGTGAAGTCAGGGTCAGGATCCTTCTGTTCGGGAACGATCTGCACATTCGTGAAGCCCCTCTCCCTCATCATAGTGGAAAATGGAACCGAGCCGGCTCCGTTGAGCGGGGTGTAGACGATCGGAATCGATAGATCCAGTTCATCCCCGTCATGGATCGCGATCGCCTTGACCATGTCGAGGTAGATGCGGTCTTCCTTCTCGCCCAGGAGAGTGATCTTTCCCTGCTCCACAAACGCGTCATATTCGGAATAGTCAACGTCACAGCCGGTAAAATAATCCAGCTTCTCTATGCTGCGCATCATCCCGTCCGCAACCTCGGCGCTGACCTGGCATCCGTCGTCCCAGTAGACCTTGTAGCCGTTGTATTCCGGCGGATTGTGGGAGGCGGTGATGTTGATGCCGGAGACGGTGCCTTTTACACGGATGAGGCAGGCAAGCTCAGGCGTCGCCCGCATCCCGGGGAAGGTATAGACCGTGATACCGGCCCGCGCGAGGATGCACGCGGCAAGGCGTGAGAACTCCTTCGAGTAATGTCTCGGATCATGCGCGATGATCACGCCTTTTTTCATCGCCTCAGGGCCCGCATTGCGGATATAGTCCACGATGCCCCTTGTGGCGCGACCCACCGTATAGACATTCATGCAGTTCGTGCCGACGCCTGTCACGCCGCGGAGGCCGGCGGTTCCAAAGACCATATCCTGGGAAAAACGTTCGGCCATCTCGGTCTCATTTTGCTCCAGCGCTTCGAGCTGGGGGCGGAGCGGGTCGTCTACAGGTATATGTTTCATCCAGATATCGAATCGTTCTCTGTAATTCATCCTACACTTCCTTTCCGCACGACTTTTTTCTGTTCCGGAATTCTGTCTGCCGAAGCAGCAGCTGTACAGTCAGAACCTATGTCATTATTATACTGAAATTGTGTTATTATGTACAAGGATAGTTTGGGCGCGGGCTCTGGTGGCTCACAGAGGCGGTCCCGCAGCAGCGGAGGGTGTGATTTGTAACGAGCTGCCAGGACAGGATGCGGAAGAAAGAATCTGAGGTGCCATGTGAAAGAGAAGATTGAGCGCACGCTGCGTTATGTCGAAGAACTGTTTGTAAAATACGGTGCCAGGCCTGTACCGGGGGAAGGAGAGAAGTTTCATCTCCGCGGTACATACTGTCTGGACGGGACTTATTACCGCGCGGAAGCGGATGAGTTTGAGGAAGGATGGGCAATTGTTATCACGGCGACAGACAATCCGGAGTATGCCCGGTTCGGGCTGGAGGATAACATCGCCGGTTTCCCCGTGGATACGCCCAGGGAGCAGATTGAGAAAGAGATCCGCTGCGTGTTCGGGATCGATGCGTATCCTGACAGCCCGGGGGATGTTACGGAATAAATTATATTCAACGTCAAAATACTTTTGACGTTGCTGCCTGCTGTTTCAAGAAAGAAGACTGCCATGCGTATTTCCTTTGATCTGGATGAAGTGCTGTTTGTGGATCCGGACACGTTTGAAACGGAAGAACCGCCGCGATTTCCGATGAACCGGATCTATCCGGAACGTCTGCGCAAAGGCACGGTCCGCCTGATCCAGACCCTCCGGAAGGAGGGTTTCGAGGTGTGGGTCTACACCTCTTCTTTCCGGTCGGAGCGGTATATCCGATCGCTCTTTCGTAACTACGGGATTCAGTTTGACGAGATTATCAACAGCCAGCGCCACCTGAAGGAGGTCCAGAAGAACCGTCCGGACCTTCTGCCGCAGAAGATGCCGGGACATTACCGGATCGGGCTGCATATCGACGATGAGGATGTTATTCATCAATATGGGAAAAGGCTGGGGTTCCGGACCTATAAGGTATGCGATCCGGATCCGGACTGGGTGGAGAAGGTGCTGGCGGAAGCACGCCGCGTGCGTGAGATCACAGAGCGGGCAGAGCATTGATACCATGGAGGGCACGATGGCTTACGGACAGACAGATTTAGTGGCGATGATCCAGGCGGATCTGAAGAAAATGGAAGGACATCGCGAGACAGTGAAGGCCGGCTTTATGGAAAAGAGGTTTCCTAAGAAGGTGAAGCCGTCTGAGCTGCATGTCAATCCGGATGATGAATTTACTTTCCCGAATATCGGACCGAATCCTTCGATCGTGGAGAACTACAGCGCGCTGGCCAGGAGGCAGTTCAGTCTTGGAGACAAGGTTTTTGAGGAGCCTTTGCAGGTCAATAAGCTCAGGGAGGGCGGATACCTGATCCTGAACGGCCATCACCGGTGGGCGGGAGCGGTCCGTGCCTGCGTGCCGACAATCCGGATCCAGATTCTGGATCCGTAACAGTGTAAATTTTTTTGCCGGGCACAATCGGAGGAAAGACAAACAAAATTCAATGACAGGTTCTGAAGGAGTGCATGGAAGATGAAACTGGGTATAAAAGACAGGATGCAGGAGACATGGC
>ONVT01000087.1 GCA_900321365.1 uncultured Eubacteriales bacterium
CATGAGGTGTCAGCGAAGCTGACGGAGTCCTGATGCCATAGTGAAATCGTCCAAAACGGAAAAGAATTTCGTTCGCGAGTATAATAAAGGGTTTTGCCACTTATTCTGACAAACCTCCTTTATGTATCATACTATCACAGAATCCCTTTTTTGTCTGTCACCTCCTCTTCCCAGAGCAGAAATACATAAACTGCGTAAACGAAACGCCACAGCGCCTCCTTGCCTTCAAGGAAGGATATCCAGTATCTGCGCAAAAGGCTCAGGTCAAAATACTGCGCGGCTTTCGTCCCGAAAAACAGGGATTCTATGTCCCGCCGGTACTTTTCCTGCTGCAGCCAGACCTTTGCGGGAACCGCAAAGCCTCTTTTTTCACGAAACGCGGTTTCATGCGGCAGCACCTTTTCCGCTGTCCTTCGCAGGATATATTTCCCCACACCATCTTTCAGCTTCAGGGAAGACGGTATTCCTGATGCAAGCTCGAAAAACCGCCTGTCCGCATAAGGAAGGAACAGGTCAAGTCCGTTCGCATGTGCGGTCCGGTCTGCGCAAAAGAGGATATCTCCCTCAAACCAGATCCTTATGTCAATCAACAAAAGCCTGGACAGATGCTCTGTCTCTTCCAGGTTTTCCGTCCTGCGGTAAAGTTCCTCCAGCAGGCCGTCACCAGGATATATGCGGTCCAGCATCAGCAGCTGCCCTGCAGGCGCTGCTTTCATCACCCGGTCGCAGCCGAAGTACATCGGACCGCCTGTTCTGGCCAGCGAACCTGCGCGGCGATAGATGTGATATCCCGCCAGGAATTCATCCGCGCCCTCTCCGGAGAACATCGCACTTAAGGGTGGAGACATGCTCCTGTCTCCTTTCAGACGGGAGCATCCCATGGCAAAAACGGCAGCGGAGGGATCGGCCACCGGCAGGCCCCATGTCTTTATGACTTCCGGCAGTTCCCTGAAGAAATCATCAGCTGTAATCCGGATCTCCGAGAACTCCGCCCCCAGCCTCCGGGCTGTGGCCCGCGCAGGGCCCGCTTCACTGTAGGCATCTTCGCAATAGCCGATCCCGAAGGCCTTACGCACATTGGACAGGGCCAGCAAATAGGACGAATCCACTCCGCCGGACAAGAATGAGCCTGCCTCTGTCAGCCCTTCTCGCCGGCCGCGGAGATGATCAAGATCCTCCCGCAGGATCCCTCTGAGCGTAGTTTCTATCTCTTCCATCCACGCCTCCTCAGACCGGGATGCATCCGGATGAAAAACAAGACGATCATATTCGCATGTCACAACCCTGCCATTCCGGCACAGCAGATATGTTCCGGGAGGGAGCTTCCGGACTCCCTTATAAAGAGTCTTTTCCCCTGCCGGATAACCGAACATCATGTAGATCTGCAATGCCTCATGGTCAATCTCAATCCTGTATCTTTTGTCCCTGACGATGTCCGCGGGGGTCGTGCCATACAGGAGGGAGCCGTCCTGTGTCATATAATAGAATAGCGATTTCTGCCCCATCTGATCCCGCGCCAGGAACAATTCCCCGCTCTCTTCATCACGGATCACAAAAGCAAATGCGCCATAGATCCGGCTGCAGAAGCCGTACCCCCATCTTCGAAACGCCTCCTTTATGATCTTCAGTTCTGTTTCTTCCAGGCTTTTGAGCGGCATCACCTTAAGCTCGTCACAGAGCGCTTTCCGGTTCCGGATATATCCCTCGAATAATTCCACTTTCAAAACGGCTTACCTCCGGAAAGCCTCCCGCACCCGGAATCACCCGGATCCTCCAGATAAGGACTGAGGCTGTAAAAGCGCATGATCAGCGGTCGCAGATCCTCAAGCTGATGCGCTGTAAGGCTGCCTGCCATACGGGAATAGCCCTTTACAATTCTTTTATTATGCTCTCCCAGAACCTCTGATGCCTGTTCGAGGCTGAGAAAACCATTGCGTACCATCGCAGCCGTATAGAAGTCCATCTCGGTATAACCAAGCATCCCATAGTAGAAGACATCTTTGAAATCTTCTATGATACAGTCAAAGTGCCAGCTTCTGTCTGTCTTTTTCCAGCCGAGTTTTTCCGTGACAATCTGCTCGATCCGTTCGGGATCGTTTTCAAAGTATCTGTCAAAATCAAACAGCCGGATTCCGTCCCTGACAGGAATCCTGTGCCCGCAGCCGCCGGTATTCTTGTATTTATATCGATGGTCTCTTCTTATATTGAAAAGATTGTCCTGATAGTCCGCCCCGGGATAGGCCGACAGGATCTTCTCAAACCCATCATCCATATCACCGGCTTCGGAGTTTGCCATGATCAGTTCTTCCTTGAATGGAGCCAGTTCCAGATAGGACGCGGCACTGAAGTATTTTGTCACGCCTTTTTTCATTCCTTCCAGATGCAAAAGCCCGGTGATCCCATACCTGCATCCGGCACATAGCAGGACGCGGACCGCTTCCGGCCTTGGATCTTCCAGAAGGATTCTCAGGTTTTTCCGGAAGCGGGGATACGCTTCCCGGTCTGTTTGAATAACAAGCTCCGTGCTCAGTTCACGCTTCGCCTTCTCGATATTCTCCACGGCGGTCGGGCTCGCAATTCCCGGTCTGTAGTAATAAAGCGCCAGGATATGCTGAGGTCCCAGAAGATCCGTCAGAACACTCCACATATAGAGACTGTCCTTGCCTCCGCTTACCGTCACTCCAATTTTTTCATCCGCCTGAAGATCCAGTTCCTGCAGAAGCTGCCTGGCTCCGGGAAAGACAGGTTTTTGATAGTCCCTGCAAAACCTGCAGACACCGTTTTCATCCAGATCCAAAAACTGGTATTTCGCACTTAAACCACAGCGCACACAGGCTTTGCGCTCTGTCAGCCTCATCACGCTTCCTCTGTCTCCCATATATCAGCGCCCAGTGTCCTGAGCTTTCCGGCGATGTTCTCGTAACCGCGTTCTATATACTCAACATGATCGATTCGCGTTGTTCCCTCCGCGGCAAGGCCGGCGATGATCAGCGCCGCACCGGCCCGCAGGTCACAGGCACTCACGTCCGCGCCCCTGAGTTTTCCGCACCCTTTAAATACAGCTGTCTGATCCCGTACCACTACCTGCGCACCCATTCGCCGCAGCCCGTCAACATATCGGAAACGGTCTGGCCAGATGGTCTCGCTAATATGCCCGATGTTCTGTGCAACACTCATAAGCGCACCAAACTGAGGCTGCATATCCGTTGGGAATCCTGGATATGGCATGGTTTTAATGTCTGTCGCATGAAGCGGTCCGGTCCTTCTGACCACTACATAATCCCTGTCCTCCTCAATCTCAGCACCCATTTCGCGCAGCGTGGACGAGATGCAGGCCAGATGTCCCGGGATGACATTCCTGACGGTGATCTCCCCGCCGGCCGCGGCTGTGGCTGCCATGTACGTTCCTGCCTCTATCTGATCAGGGATAATGGAATATAAGCCGCCCGGCAGTGACCTGACTCCCCTGATCCTTATCGTTTCGCTGCCCGCGCCGCGAACCTCCGCGCCCATCGCGTTGAGGAATCCGGCCAGATCGACAATATGCGGCTCC
>ONVT01000189.1 GCA_900321365.1 uncultured Eubacteriales bacterium
CATGCCCAAAACCGCGGTATATGCGGTTAAACTAAGCGCTTTCCGGCGCTGACGCTTGGAAATCGCTAAGGTTAACCAGTATAACTGTGCTGCGGGCAGGGCTCACGGCGAAGTGGAGTGATTGTTCACAACTCGTTTGAAAAGAAAAAAACAGAGGTACTGAATTATGAAATCAGAAGAAAAGATATACAAGACGATGAGTCTGACGGGAGTCATTTCCCTGACTGCAGGCATTGTCATCATCGTGATCGGAGTCGCGACCGGAGTAATGACGATTGTGTCGGGAGCGATGCTGCTGTCAAGAAAGAAGGACGTGCTGTTCTGAGGTTGACGCGGATGGCAGGAAAGAGAAGATATCGGTTTGAATACCGGAGCCGGTACGGACGGGGGATCGTGTCCACTGTGACGAGCGCTGTGTCGATCGTGATCTTCCTCTCGGCGGTATTTATCTGTATGGTCATGGCGGGAAAGGCACCAGAGTGGATCGGGGCACTGGGCTTTTCCGGTTTTGTGATGGCATTCTATGGTATGATCGTGGGGCTCGCGAGCTTCCGTGAGCGGAACGAGTCCTATGCGCTGAGCAAGGCCGGGACACTGATGGGCGGAGCCATGGTTGCGGTATGGTTCATCGTTTTCTGCATCGGGATGGCATAGATCAGGAGAGGAATACAAGTACACTGTATGGAAAACATCTGGTTTGACGAAGATGAAAAAGCATTGCTGGATGAGCGATATGAACTGGCAGTCGGAAGAGTCAGGGAGATTCTGCAGGAACAGACGGTTCCTGCTGATTTTGTTTCATACTTTCACTCTGCCGCCCGTTTCATCCTGCTGTGCGATGAGGTGAAGACGAGGCTGGAGACGGGAGTCTACGATGAGGATCCTTCACAGATGAAGGCGGATAACCTTGCACTGTATGAAGATATCCTGCCGGCGCATTACGGGGAAAGCTTTGCCAATCCTGCTTACGCATGCTTAAAACTCGGAGACGGAATGGGAAAGCTGCTGTGCTTTCTGTACGCCCAGGTGAGAGGCCTGATCGCCTATGTCTTCGAGGGCAAGCTGGAGGAGGCGGTGGCACATGTGGAGCTGTTCGTCCAGGTGTACGGGATTCTCTGTACCTCAGGTCAGGAAGATGCTGCTGATGCGGTGAAGGACGCGCTCTACTGGTTTGAGAGTGACTACGCGGACGTGATCGCCTCCCATGTAATCCGGGAGGGGATTGACCCTGACTGCAGCTTCTTCACAAATATATTGATGAATGCCGATCTGTCGAACACGGACTACCTGTACCGCTACGGCGAATACATTACGGAAAATGAGATCCGGATGGCGCAATTCCTTGCCTCTCTTCCACAGGAGGAGATCGACCGAATGGCGGACACCTGGTCGGAAGGTTACCGGATGGGATTTGTCCTTTCGAAGAAGCCGCTGGAGAAGAAGCGCACGGTGAACCTGCACTATTTTGCCGGGTTTGAGAGAGTGGCGAGGAAGACGGTAGAGAACTTCCGTAGGATGGGGCTGAGAACGACCGTGTACCGCTGCGGCGTGAGCGCATTGACGATCCACGGAGCCGTCCGGACAGGGTTCACGGGGGCGGTTCCGAATCCGCAGTATGACTATGACCACAAGGAAGACGCCGCGCTGATGCTCGATGCAAGGTATGCCGAGAGGAGAGTGGATGTCTCCCTGTCTGTCTATGAGCAGTATAAGGAGCTGGCAAATGCGCACGGCGGCCCTGCCGTCCTGGAGCTGTTCGGCCAGACTCCCTTTGAGCCGAAGAGCAGCCCGAATGCCTGGTCGTACGACGATTCCCAGCGCGCGCTGAACGTGAAGCTCAGGAACCGGATGAACCAGATCCGGCAGGAGTACGTCATCGGAAAGGAGCGCAGCTTCACGATCATTTCCTTCCCGACCCCAGAAATCGATAAGGATCGATTTGAAGAAATCTTCCGCGAGACGATTCGCGTCAATACGCTGGACGGAGACCTGTACCGGAAGATCCAGGGAAGGATCATTGACATCCTGGATCAGGGAACGAAGGCCCATATCCTGGGGGCGAACGGAAACCGGACTGACCTTACGGTCTGTTTCCAGACGCTGACAGATCCCCAGAAGGAGACGCTCTTCGAGAACTGCGGCGCGGACGTCAACATTCCTGTCGGCGAGGTATTTACTTCCCCCAGGCTCAAAGGGACGAACGGCGTGCTCCATGTATCGCAGGTCTACCTGGAAGGCCTGAACTTCCGGGATCTGGAGATCCGTTTCAGGGACGGCATGATTGAGAACGCCTCCTGCGCGAATTTCGGAACGAAGGAGGAGAATGACGCCTATATCCGGGAAAACATCCTGTTTTACCACGACACGCTTCCGATGGGAGAATTCGCGATCGGCACGAACACAACGGCTTTCGCGATGGCGCGGAAATACGGGATTGCGCCGAAGCTTCCGATTCTGATCGCGGAGAAGACCGGCCCTCATTTCGCGGTGGGAGATACCTGTTATTCCTGGGAGGAGGACAACCACGTCTATAATCCGGACGGCAGGGAGATCATCGCAAAGGAGAATGAGGTGTCCCGCCTCAGGAAGGAGGATCCTTCGAAAGCATACTTTGACTGCCACACGGATATCACGATTCCCTACGAGGAACTCGGTCTGATCGAGGTTCTGGGTGAGAATGGTTTCCGCTCGGAGATCATCCGTGACGGCCGTTTCGTCCTGAGCGGAACAGAGGAACTCAACACTCCGCTGGAACAGGCGTCCATGTAGAACGCAGATACTTAACGCGCCGCCGGAACAGGTGTCCACAGATGTTGACACCCTTACCTGAGGCGGTTAGAATCATGCAGGATTAAGTGTTTTCAAGAGTGTTTTGGGAGGAACATACATGCCAGAAGTCGGTATCGTGATGGGTTCGGATTCGGACATGGCGGTCATGGAGAAAGCCAGGGAAGTTCTGAAAGAGTTCGGGGTGGAATCGGAGATGAGAGTGATTTCTGCCCACAGGGAACCCGATATTTTCTATGAATACGCGAAGAGCGCGGAGAGCCGCGGCCTGAAGGTGATCATCGCCGGAGCCGGCATGGCGGCGCATCTTCCTGGAATGTGCGCGGCGCTGTTTTCCCTGCCTGTCATCGGGGTGCCGATTGCGGGCGGAACGCTGGGCGGAAAGGATGCGCTGTATTCGATCCTGCAGATGCCCCCCGGGATTCCGGTAGCGACCGTTGCGGTAAACGGCGCGACGAACGCAGGACTTCTTGCGGTACGGATACTGGCGGTCGAGCGTGTGTCCCTTCGGAAGAAGCTGAAGGAATACAGCAGGAGGATGAGCGAGGCCGTGCAGGAGAAAGACCGGAAGCTGCAGGAGAGGCTTGTGTAAATACCTGTTCACAGCAATCATCCGGCAGTAAATAACGTTCACGGGTATAATCTGAAGAATGACGACAGAAAAGTGTCCGGGCAGCAGAGGAAGAAATATGGATTACAGACAGGCAGGTGTAGATATTGAGGCGGGCTATGAATCTGTCCGCCTCATGAAGCAGTTTATCGCGCGGACAAACCGGCCAGAGGTGCTGTCCGACATCGGAGGCTTCTCGGGCGCATTTTCCATGGACGCGTTCCGGGATATGGAGGAGCCGGTGCTTGTGTCCGGGACAGACGGCGTCGGGACCAAGCTGAAGCTGGCATTTCTGATGGACCGGCACGACACGGTCGGAATCGACTGCGTCGCCATGTGTGTCAATGACATCGCCTGCACCGGAGGCGAGCCGCTGTTTTTCCTTGACTACATTGCCTGCGGGAAGAATGTCCCCCGGAAGATCGCGCAGATTGTCAGGGGTGTGTCCGAGGGCTGTGTCCAGGCGGGCGCGGCGCTGATCGGCGGCGAGACGGCGGAGATGCCGGGCTTCTACCCGGAGGAGGAATATGACCTGGCCGGGTTCGCGGTAGGAGTCGCGGACCGCGCGAAGATGATCACCGGGAAGGAGATCAGGGAGGGAGACGTCCTTGTGGGAATCGCCTCGAGCGGCGTTCACAGCAACGGGTACTCGCTGGTGCGGAAGGTATTTCCCATGGATGAAAAGACTCTTTCCACTTATCATGAGGCGCTCGGGGAGACACTCGGCGATGCGCTCCTGCGTCCGACGAAGATCTATGTGAAGTCGCTCAGAAATGTGAAGGAGGCAGGGATCACCATCAGGGGCTGCAGCCATATCACGGGCGGAGGCTTCTATGAGAATGTGCCGCGCATGCTTCCGGAGGGGAAAAAGGCCGTGATCGACAGGGGCAGCTTCCCTGTGCCGGAGATCTTCCGCATGATCCAGACAGGAGGGAACATCCTGGACCATGTGATGTTCAATACCTTCAACATGGGGATCGGTATGGTCCTGGCTCTTGATCCGGCAGATGCGGATCATGCGGTGGAGGCTGCGTGCCAGGCAGGTGAGAGCGCGTATGTCATCGGGAGGATCGAAGCCGGGGAGAGATGCGTGGAGATTGCAGGATAGCCAGATACCGTTCGAATGTCCGGGTCCGTCAGGACGAAGCAGTTTCGATTATGGTATCGGCAGCAGGCCGGATTGTCGGTGTCTGATCAATTCCGGCGCAGATCAATGACGAGGAACGATATGCTGAACATAGCAGTGCTGGTGTCGGGCGGGGGTACGAACCTCCAGGCGATCATCGACGCCATTGAAGACGGAACCATTCAGAACGCGCGGATCTGCCTGGTTCTGTCGAACAACCACGATGTGTACGCGCTGGAGCGGGCGAAGAAGGCGGGGCTTAAGAGCGTGGTGGTCAGCCCCCGGGACCATCTCTCCCGGGATGAGTTTGAGGACACGCTTTTCCGTACCGTGCAGGAGAGCGGCGCGGATCTGGTTGTCCTTGCGGGCTTCCTCTGCGTGATTCCGTCCTGGATGACGGAGTTTTACGAGAACCGGATCCTGAATATCCACCCGTCCCTGATCCCATCTTTCTGCGGAACCGGGTACTATGGGCTGAAGGTGCATGAGGCGGCGCTCGAAAGAGGCGTGAAGATCTCGGGGGCGACGGTGCATTTTGTGGACAGCGGAACAGACACAGGTCCGATTCTGCTTCAGAAGGCAGTCGAAGTGAAGCCGGATGACACGCCGAAAACCCTGCAGCAGCGCATCATGGAAGAGGCGGAGTGGAAGATTCTGCCTCAGGCCATTGATCTGATCTCCCGGGGAAAGGTGAGAGTGGAAGGAAGAAAGGTGACAATCCTATGAAAATACTGATCGTCGGAAGCGGCGGCCGGGAACATGTCCTTGCATGGAAATGCGCCCGGAGCCCGAAGGTCGACAAGATCTATTGTGCGCCCGGCAATGCCGGAATAAGCCAGATTGCGGAGCTGGTCCCCCTGAGGGCGGACCAGTTTGAGGAGCTGGCGGACTTTGCCGCCTCTCATGGCGTTGACCTGACCATCATCGGGATGGACGATCCGCTGGTCGGCGGAATCGTTGACGTTTTCGAGCAGCGGGGGCTGCGCGTGTTTGGCCCGAGGAAGAATGCCGCTATCCTGGAGGGAAGCAAGGCTTTTTCGAAGGCGCTGATGGAGAAATACGACATCCCGACCGCCTCTTACGAGACATTTACAGACCTGGAGGCGGCAAAGTCATACCTCTACGGCCTGGGTCATTTCCCCGTCGTCCTAAAGGCCAGCGGACTTGCCCTGGGCAAGGGTGTCCTGATCTGCCAGGATCTCGAGTCGGCGCTGGAGGGCGCGGAGACGATCATGGGCGAGAAGAAGTTCGGGCATGCCGGAGACGAGATGGTCATCGAGGAATTCCTGACCGGCAGGGAGGTGTCCGTCCTGACCTTCGTGGACGGCACGCATATCAAAGAGATGTCTTCCGCCCAGGACTACAAGCGGGCGGGTGACGGAGATACCGGGCCGAATACCGGCGGCATGGGAAACCTTTCCCCGAGCCCGTTTTACACCGAGGAAGTGCAGAAGTTCTGCCGCGAAAGGATCTTCCAGCCGACTGTGGACGCCATGAAGGCGGAGGGAAGAGAGTTCAAGGGCGTGATCTTCTTCGGGCTGATGCTGACTCAGGACGGCCCGAAGGTGCTCGAATACAACTGCCGCTTCGGCGATCCCGAGGCGCAGGTGGTTCTTCCGAGGATGGAAAATGACCTCATCGACGTGATCGAGGCCTGCATCGACGGAACGCTCGACCAGGTCGACCTGAGATTCCGTCCGGATGCCTGCGTGTGCGTGGTGCTCGCGTCCGACGGCTATCCGGCTTCCTATGAAAAGGGAAAGACGATCCGGGGGCTGGAAGCGTTTGAGGGGCGGGAGGATTCCTTCTGCTTCCATGCGGGAACAGCGCTGAAGAATGGGAAGATTGTCACAAACGGCGGCCGTGTGCTCGGTATTACAGCCCTGGGGAAAGACCTGGAACAGGCCCGCAGGGCTGCCTATGAGGCGGCCGGCCTGGTGCAGTTCTCCGGTAAATATCACCGGAATGACATCGCGAAACTCAGTGAGGAGTAAACCATACAGGAGGTTTGAGAAAAATGAACAGAAGGTGCAGACAGCTCCTGGCGGCAGTGGCGGTCATGCTGGTGATGGCGGTGTTGTGTTCACCGGCCGTATTCGCGTCGGATGACAACTCCCTCGCATCGCTGGGGATCAGGACAGAGGGAGCAAGGGTCAGCCCGGAATTCCGCTATGACATCTGGGAGTATACGGTTGAGGTGCCGGCAGGCACGACAGAGCTTGACCTGGAGCCGCACACCACGAACCCTTCCGCGACGGTGAATTCCGTCACGGGGACGACCCTGTCTGAAGACGGGACCGGCAGGGTGGTGATTACCGTTACGAGCGAGAGCGGCGATGCGATCGAGTACATACTGAATGTCATTTCCGCCCGGCCTGAAATGGATCCGGCTGAGGCGATTGCCGCAAATGAGAGCTCAGCCGCGGTGACGATTGATACCGAGGTTGTGCAGAGCGAGGTGGAGACGGAGGATCCGCGGTATGTGAAGGTGGACCGCAACTCCCTGCAGGACGCCGAGAATACGATCGAGAAGCTGCAGAAGACGATCACGGAGCAGAGAAGCCATATCAACATGCTGACCTACGTGCTGTACGCCCTGATCGCTGTGTCCATCATCTTCCTGTTCATTGTGATCAGTCAGCTGCTGCGCAGGAGAGACATGGCGCAGGAGCTTGCATTCTACAAGCAGGAGGATCCGTACCATACCTCTGTCGGTGAGGACGGCTGGGGCGAATGGGGCGAGGACGACATTGACCGCGGCGGAAGGAGAAAGAAGAAGTCCGCAGCGGACGACGGCTGGGACGAGGAGCCGGTGAACCCGGCCTCCGAATGGGCAAACCAGCAGGTAGGAACACCGGTCCGGCCGCAGCATTATGCATCGAAGCAGCAGGCGCCGCGCGAGCAGGGAAACCGTGACAGAGGCCAGGCGCC
>ONVT01000167.1 GCA_900321365.1 uncultured Eubacteriales bacterium
ATACAATCTACCTCAAAAACATATCTTTTCGGAACCCGTTCTGAAAAGATACACTCTCATCTGTGAAAGGCATTTTCTGCCTCTGAATTTTGACTTGGGGACGCAAGCCCGATGGTCTGTCCTGCATTTCCGCTTCATCATAATCCATCTCTTCCGAAAGTGCAAGGAATTTCTTTCCAGGAGTGGTTCACGTATTTCTTTGCAGGAGTGGTTGACATATTTCTTTGCAGGAGTGGTTGACGCCGACTATCAGGATGATCCGCAGCTATCTTTTTTCTGAAAGTGATATGAAACTTTCATTGTATATGCTATAATGAAAGAACGAAGGAGAGACTGCCCGGGATCAAAGCCCGGGAGCGTCTCCCTGATATCGTATTTTTCAAATGGGAGGTAAACGTATGCACAACAGGAAACTCAGATTTCTTCTTGCCGGGACGTTGGCTGCGGCCATGTCCGTATCCAGCCTGACTCCTGCGTTCGCTTCAGAGCCGGCTGCAAATACCGCAGCAAAGGAAACGGCTGAAAAAGCTGCGGATGAGACAGAAGAATCCGCTTCGGACAAAGCAGCAGGCAGCGACAGCCTGGCGAAGCTGAAAAAAGTATTCGAAGAATTACGGGCCAAAAAGGCGGAACTGGAGGAGCAGCTGACCTCCCTGACGGAAGAGAACGCATCTCTTTCAGAATCTGCCAAAGCCGCAGAAGCTGAGGCGGAAACAACAAAAAAAGACCTGGCAGAAGCGCGGGAAGAACTGAAGAGCATGAAAGATGACCTGACGGCCGCTCTTGACGAAGTCTTATCTGTAAAGGATGACCTGGCTGCTGCCCAGGAAGACGCCGCAGCCACCAAAGGTGATCTGGAAGCAGCTCAGGCGGAAAATGCGTCAGCAAAGGACGAACTGGCTGCTGCTCAGGCGGATGCCGACACCGCGAAAGCTGAGACCGAATCCGTCAAGGCTTCTCTCGATGAGATCATTGCCATGGCCGAAGCCCAGAAGGAAGAGTTCCTGGAAGAGATTGCCAGTCTGAGAAGCGAAGCCGAAGAGCTGATCTCCACAAACGAAGCTCTCACAGAAGCCAACAGTGCTTACGAGGAGGAAACGGCGGCACTCGCGGCATCCAATGAAGAAGCTTCCTCTTACATTGAATCACTTGTGGCTGATCTTGCCTCCCTGGCAGAAGAAAAAGAAGATGCCGACTCCCTGATCGACACCCTTCAGGAGGATCTTGAAGCCCTGACCTCGGAAAACAATGATCTGTCCTCTCAGAAAGATTCCCTTCAGGAGAAGTTCGACAGCCTGACGGATGAACACAAGGCTCTCTCCGAGGCGAAGGAGTCTCTCCAGGCAAGCATTGACAGCCTGACGAAGGAAAAGGAAGGACTGGAAACGGATTCCGCCTCGCTGAAGGAGACCATATCCGAATTAAAGCTCAGGCTTGATCCTGATCAGATCGCTGACGCTGCCTCTGCCATGTTTACGAATGACGAGCTCGTCTTTACAGATTCCATCGCCATCCGTATCGTACAGGAAGCACTGAAATCGGCAGGCCATGATGTCGATGTGGACGGCATCATCGGTGACCACACCAAAGAAGCGATCAATGCCTTTGCGGAGGAACACAAGATCAAAGCCGATGGCAGGATCACCCAGACCCTTATAAATGCCATGATCGATGCCGGTCTCATCACCGATACGCGTCTGATGGCCCAGGATGATGATAATGCCTATGAAAGCTGGCTGAGCTATGCCAGCCTTGCAGAGCATCCGGATATGTATCTGACCACCAAAATGAAATTCTCCGGTACCGTTCTGCAGGGTGCCGCTCCTACGGAAGATGAGTACGGCTGGCTGCGCATAGCCGTGGGTGGTGATAAGAATCAGCCTCTGTTTATCTCCTTTGATCAGCATGCAGTCGGAACAGACATTGAGGAAGGAAGTGAGGTAACGATCGAGGGAAGAGGCTTCGGAACCATGAGCTACACCTCCGCATCTCATTCCCAGGTAGATGTTCCGTGGGTTCTGGCAGACAAGATCACAGGCTGAAGCAGATTCTCCGGTATGGTTTATTTCTGAATCCCGGTCGCTTTCGCAGACCTGTTCTGTGAAAAAAGAAAGCGATAAAAAGAAAGCGACAAAAAAAGAAAGCCGTGAAGCGAACAGCTTTGCGGCTTTCTTTTTTTATCCGGATGCGCCGGCCGGAATGTCCAGGCCTGATCAGAAATAAACGGAGCCGGGCATTTATCATCAGCCGAATCCCGGGGCTGTGGGCAGACGTCTCAGGAAAGATAACGGCAGGCGGCCAGCGCAGCGACAGCGCCATCTGCCGCTGCTGTTGTAAGCTGGCGTACCTTCTTGCTCCGACAGTCTCCCGCCACAAAAATTCCGGGCGTTTTTGTGGTACACCCTTCGTCTGAATCAAAATAACCGTACGCATTCAGCTCCGCCAGTTCTGCAAAGGCTTCATTTTCCGGTATCAGCCCGATCGCAACAAAAAGCCCGTCACAGGGTATCACCTGTTTTCTCCCATCATGGTCCCTCTCGACCTCCACACCTCTCAGCGTGCCGTCTGTCTGTACAAGACCAAGTATCTTTGTATCCGTAAACAGGCTGACATTCGGTCTGGCAAGCAGAATATCCTGAAGCTTTTTTTCGCCTGTGCAATACGGAAGATCCTGCAGTATGATAACCTGCCTGCACTTGTCCGCCAGAAGGACCGCTTCCTGCAGCGCGGAATTCCCCCCACCGGCTACACAGACCGTCTGGTCCGTGTAAAAATCCCCATCGCACACGGCGCAGAAGGAAATCCCCTCTCCTACCAGCTCCGCCTCCCCTTCCAGGCCAAGCATGCGGTGCTTCACGCCAGTCGCCAGGATAACGCTCCTGGCTTCAAAGCTGCTGCCCTCCCGGGTCAGGACCAGTTTCCTGTCTCCCTGGTCTTCTACGCGGATCACCTGCTCCAGTTCGATCTCGGCTCCCTGCGCAAGGATCTGCTCCAGCATATGATCTGCGAACTCATTACCGCTCATCTGCATTGTTCCCGGATAGTTCTCTACTCTGGGGGAATGCGTGATCTGCCCGCCAAAGCCGTTTTTTTCAACCACCAGCACCGACTTCCCGTTTCTCAGGCCGTACAGGGCGGCCGTCATGCCGGCAGGGCCTCCGCCCACGACAATCATATCATACATAACCCGGCTCCTTAACCTGCCTGCATCAGCCAGCCTTTGATATCCGATACGCCACGGTATTTTTCAAATCCTTCCGCGCCGGGGAGCACCAG
>ONVT01000279.1 GCA_900321365.1 uncultured Eubacteriales bacterium
ATGGCATCAGGACTCCGTCACCGGCTTCGCCGGTGACACCTCATGCCCAATCATGCCCAATCATGCCCAAATCCGCAGTATATGCGGTTAACCTGAAAAAAGGGCTGAGGCACTCAGCCTCAACCCTCTCTTCTTATCCGAATCAGTTCTGGCCAAGACCGTACTTCCTGTTGAACTTATCGATACGGCCGCGCACCTGAGCTGCCTTCTGCTGTCCCGTATAGAACGAGTGGCATGCAGAGCAGATCTCAACGTGAATCTCCGGCTTGGTGGAGCCGGTAGTGAAGCTGTTCCCGCAGTTGCAGGTAACCTTCGCCTGATAATACTTCGGATGGATTCCTTCTCTCATGGTGATCACCTCTCTCAATGATTGTGAACTGCTTACGCGCCCGCCCCATGCGGAAGCGTCACTTCCCGGCCTTTCCGGGCAAACCCCGCAAGTCCATACGGTTTATTGTGCTCCGATTCCGCCATCCTAAGCGGAACTGCCTCCGGCTTTCGGACACAACAGTGGCATTATAGCATGGTGAATACCCCTGTGCAAGGGTTTATTTGCGTAAAAATGCCCCGCCGGCATGGCCTGGCTGGCGCCGGATGTCCTCCCTGCGCTCCTCCCGGGCCTGCCGGCAGGGATCATTGGTATCTGTCACCGGCATGCCGGCTGTGCTGCTGTCTGATCAGCCCTCGGTCTCAGCCTCATCCTCAGGCATGATGGACATCGTGACAAAAGCCGCACTCGACATGAAGTCTTCATCAGAAACCGGGGCGAGAGTCACTTCCAGGATCGCGCCCTGCTCTGTCGCGAAAGCGAGTGTTCCGGAATCCTGATCCGGCATTGCATAGGAGACACAGTCCAGCCCGTTGACTTTTCCGACCTCGATATCTTCGATGCCGTCAATCTCTGCCAGAGCCTCAGCATATTCTTCCAGAGACGCTCCATCCATATCCACGTAGACGACGGATACAACTTTGTCCAGATCATCATTCGCGAAATATCCGATGAATCCCTGCTCGACATCATCATCCGTCAGCTCAACTTCCTTAAGCTCTTCCGGAATCCACATCTTTGCAGCGATCTCGTCAAATGTTACGAATCTGCCCTTAAGCTCCGACTCAACGTACGGTGCCACGTCTTCCCAGTTCATCTCCACCGCTTCGGTCTCTGCTTCCGCAAATGAAACGGTTGAGAACGAAACTGCCATCATAGCCGCCAGGAACATTGCAACTGCCTTCTTCATGTAAAACCTCCTTACTGGTAAATGGATTGTCCAAAACGATCGTAATGATAGCATAGGTCAGGCAAAGATGCAATATCCACGGCGGACACAGAAAGAGTTACAAGTCGCCTGCAACCGCGGGGCGGCGGGGGGCGGCTTGTAACCAAAAAGAGGCGGCTGCACAAGAGCAGCCGCCTGACATCATGTTACACAAGGAGGACAATGTACCATCATTTTGATTCACTCAGGACCCTGAGCGTGAATTCTTCCACATAATCATCAGCACCGACAGGATCCCCATGACCAGGCAGATGATCGCCCAGAATTGCATATACCGGTAGATCGGTGTGATGGCAAATGCAATCGCTGCGGCTACCGCGAAGAACACCAGTGATAAGATCGAGCCTGAATCATCCTCCGCGCCGCGCATCCCAATCCGGATAATGCTGCCAACCATCAGAAGAACCGCAATGACAATTCCCACAATTCCGTTAAAATGGCCGCTCATCGTTAGTACGTTCCACGCAGCCTCATAGCAGGAGATCAGAAGGATATACACTGCAATCAGAATCCCCAGTATTCCCGCCCAGAGCTTGATATGCCTCATCATACAACACCTCCGCGTTTATGCTCTTTGTTCTATTGCATGTATAAACAAATCCGTCTATATACAGATAATAGCATGGTTCACGCGGATGCACAAGTCATCTGAACAAAAAACTGCAAAATTAATACCTGTCCGTTATAAGTCCCCCCTCCACCCGAATAGTAAAGACCTGTACATAAATTACTTGTACAGCAAGCTGCATCAGTGATTTATGTACAGGTCCTGACGCTTTCAGGTTTGCCCCAGCATCTTATAGAGGAGCGAATACAGGGTTTTTGATTCCTCCGGTGACAGTTTCACGCAGCAGCTCATTTTCTCCGGAACCACTGCCGCCCTGTCACGGAGCTTCTTTCCCTCCTTTGTCAGGGTAACAATCAGGACTCTCTCATCCTCCTTCGCCCGCTGCCTCGTGACCCAGCCTTTCGTCTCCAGCTTCTTCAGCAGAGGAGTCAGTGTACCGGAGTCAAGATACAGGCACTCTCCAAGCTCTTTTACATTCATCTGTCCGCGTTCCCACAGAACCATCATGGTAATGTACTGCGTGTATGTCAGATCCAGATCATCCAGATAAGGCTTATATTTTTTAACGATTTCCCTGGAACAGGCATACAGGGGAAAACAAAGCTGGTTCTCAAGCTTCAGTCCTGCGTATTTGTCCTCCATCAGTCCCTGATCCTTTCTGTTGTCGAAAATGCAATTGTATTGCGTGCAATTTTGTTTCATTCTATCGGAAAACAGACAGGGTGTCAATTCAGGAACGCTTTGATGCGATGATACATCTCCGGAAAACCAATCCCCTGTTCCCGGCTCAGACGGCCCACACTTTCCGCTTCCGGATAGGCCACCCGGTCATCACCGATCTGACATTCCTTAACCTTCACCTCCCCCCAGGGAGTCTCTACTGACAGGATCCTCCTCGGGAGCACTGTCCGGGCGCACACGATCTCACGGATTCCGATCGTCGTCGTATTCCGGAAGATGATCTCCTCGAGCCTTCCGCAGTCTTCCGCTGCGCAGAGAACGTTCAGCACATACGCCGGCCGCTGTTTTTTCATGTATGCGCTCGTGTAGTAGACGTCTTTCGCCCCGGCCTCCATGAGGATGCCCATAACCTCCCCGAGCGCCTCACCGGTGCAGTCATCGATGTTGGTCTCGAGCTTGACGATGCTGTCCCGGTCCGCAATTCCGGCCCCGGTCGCGATTCCAGTCCCAGACTTTACGGTATTTCCTCTGCCTGAATGATCAATTGCAAAATGACCGTCAATGTCATTGTCTGAATGGATATCAGGACCAATATCGCCGTCATAGTCCATGCCCGGTTCCGCCTCGATCAGCATTGCCCGCAGAACTCCCGCCGTGGCATACTCACGTTTCCCGGCTCCAAGTCCTGTCCTGAGAATACGGAACATGTCCGGCATCCGGCTGCCGGCCCCGAGTGCCGCCAGAATCGCCGCTCCGGTCGGTGTGATCAGTTCTCCCCTGACATTGCCCAGAACACGGAACGGAATCTGATATGTGCACAGGATCTGAGCTGTCGCCGGTACCGGCACCGGAAGCAGGCCATGCTGGCACATGACTGTGCCTGTCCCCTCCGAGAGGTCCGTCACGACCACATCTGTGATACCGAGGTTGTCCATACAGACCGCGACTGCGGCTATATCCAGGATGGAATCCACCGCTCCCACCTCATGGAAATGCACTTTTTCCAACGGTTCACCATGTACCCTGCTCTCTGCGTCTGCAACAATTCTGAAGGTCTTCAGGGCCAGTTCCAGCGCCCGGTCCGTCAGGTTCCCGGAACGAAGGATCTCCTCGATATCCGCCAGATTGCGGCCATGGTGATGATGATGGCCATGGTCATGATTATGATGGTGATCGGCTTCATGATGATGCTCATGGTCATGATGGTGATCAGTTTCGTGGTGATGCTCATGGTCATGATGGTGATCAGTTTCGTGGTGATGCTCATGG
>ONVT01000084.1 GCA_900321365.1 uncultured Eubacteriales bacterium
AATATCCGCCTTTATGCTTCCAAGGCCTTCGATGATCTTCTCCGCCTCCTCGTCAGTGATGATCCCCTGCTTCCCGAGCATGGCGGCGTGAACGACACTTCCCTGTATATCCTGCTCGTACAGTCTCTGGTCAAATGGAAGTGAATCGTTGAACTGTTTTACAAGCTCATCTGTCTCCTTCGTGAATCTGCCGCCCCAAAGCTGCGCCATATCATTGTCCCCCTTCTTTCCGTTCTTTTTTCATCCTGCCGCGCTCAGCTTTCGAAAACACGCAGCCGCAGTAATCCTGCCTGTACAGTCCGTGCTCTTTCGACAGGACAATGGATCTCAGGTATCCTCCCCGTTTCTTGAAGTCCGAGGGAAGATGCGCCACGCCGTACTTTTCTTCCAGCTGTCTGCCTATCTCATTGATCTTGTCAGCTCTTTTCAACGGGCTGATGGAAAGGGTCGTGGTGAAATAATCAAACCCGCCCTCAGCGGCGAGTCTGGCAGCCTCCTCCATCCTCAGCCGGTAGCACGCAAAACACCGCTCACCGCCCTCCGGAATCTTTTCAAGGCCGCGCACGGCCTCATAGAACCGGCCCGGATCATAACTCCCGCTCACAAATAAAACCGGTTTTTTCAGCTTCATCTCCCCGATCAGTCTCTTCAGCTCATCTTCCCGGCGGCGGTACTCCTCCTCGGGCTCAATGTTCGGGTTGAAGAAGAAATCGGTGATCTCAAAGTATTCCGAAAGATACTCCAGCACATAGCTCGAACACGGGGCACAGCAGCTGTGAAGCAGCAGCTTCTTCGGCCGGTGCCTCTTACCGGAGGCATCCTCCTTCCGGATCTCTTCCAGAATCTTATCCAGCTCTTTCTGATAATTCAACTGCATCAACTTTGAACCTGTACATGAATAACGCATACATCCTGCCTGTCTTTTTCTTCGATTGCAGCAGGAAAAACCTTACAGTTTTCCGGTATGTCCGAAGCCGCCCTCTCCCCGCGCGGTCTCATCCAGCTCTTCTGCCTGGAAAAATGACACTGTCAGGTAAGGCATCACGACCATCTGGGCAATCCTCTCTCCGTCGCTCACACGCTTTTCCTGATCCGTGTCATTGTGAAGCGCGATCATGATCTCACCGCGGTAATCCGAATCCAGCACGCCGACGCAGTTGGCCGGACGGAGCCCCTCCTTCGCGGCAAGCCCGCTCCTGGCAAACAGCGCGCCGAAATACCCCTCCGGAACCGCGCAGGAGAGCCCGGTCCCGATCATGGCACTCGTGTGCGGTCCGATCACAGTTTCTCCTCTCCCTGTGCATGCGTACAGGTCATATCCGGCGGCATGTTCAGAGCCGGAATACGGCATCTTCGCACCCTCCCGGAGCAGTTTTACCGGAATCGGGATATTCATGTTCATCTCCATTCCACCGCCGCGCAGGCGGCACTATCTAAAATACAGCCCTTTGCACGCAAAGAATCTGCCGCAAAATCACTTGTGCTGATTGTGCAGGAAACACAAGTTATTTCGCGGCAGATCCTTATGTCAGAACCCCACCGAGGCGTTCAGTTTTCTCTCCATCGCGTCCGGATTGTTGCAGTACCGGACCGCCGTCTCCTTTGTGATCCGTCCCTTTTTGAACAGATCGTAGATCGACTCATCCATGGCGATCATTCCCTCGGAGGCGCCGCTGCGGATCGTAGCGTCGATCTGGTGCGTCTTGCCCTCACGGATCAGGCTGCGGATCGCCGTGTTCGCGTACATCACCTCAAACACTGCCGTCACAGCCCCGTCCACCGTCGGAATCAGCTGCTGGGAGATCACACAGCGCAGCATCATCGCGAGCTGCAGGCGGATCTGGTTCTGCTGTCCGGCAGGATAGATGTCAATAATACGGTCAACCGCGTTCGCCGCGCCCTGAGTATGCAGGGTCGAGAACAGCAGGATGCCGGTCTCGGCTGCCGTCATCGCAACCTCGATCGTCTCATGGTCACGCATCTCGCCAAGCAGGATCACATCGGGACTCTCCCTCAGCGCGCTTCTGAGCGCATGGATATAATCGACAACATCGTTGCCGATCTCCCTCTGTGTGACGATACACCTGCTGTGGCGGTGCACAAACTCGATTGGATCCTCCATCGTGATGATGTGGCCCTCTCTCGTCTTGTTGATATGGTCGATCATGCAGGCGAGCGTGGTGGACTTGCCGCTGCCGGTCGCGCCCGTGACCAGGATCAGGCCCGTGCGAATATCGGCGGCCTTCATGACAGAATCGGGAATCCCCAGCTTTGACGGATCGGGAAGGCCAAACCGGATCACGCGGAGCACTACAGCCAGAGAACTTCTCTGGTGGAAGACGTTCGCGCGGAACCGTCCGAAGGCAGCGATGGAAAATGAGAAATCATCATCAAATGTCTCATCCTCAAATACCCGGTTGTGGCGGCCGCACTGCGTATAGATCGCGCGGACGATCGCCTTCGTATCCTCCGGGTGGAGTATGCCTTCCGCACGGTCCTGCTTTCCGAGGACCTTATATGTCAGGGGAAGACCCGGTATGATGAATACGTCAGATGCTTCAAGGCGAAGCGCTTCCTGCAGGATATCATTTAACTCTATCATCCTTAAGCCAGACCTGTTCCTTCCACTGTTGTTTCCGGTAGTATATCGATATACCCGTTCTCATCCTCCGTAATCGGAGTCGCGCCCTCGGGAAGCGGTTCAGAAGACTCTGTCTCCGCCACTGTCTCGATATCCCACTTCGTCACATGCAGCATGCCGTCGCTGTCGGCCTCGGCCGTGATATGAAGAAACTGGTTCATCGAAAACTGGATCGTGGTGGAATAGGTATCTCCCTCCTGGACCGTATCGGACGGGAGGTATCCTCCCTGGCGCAGATAGTCGTCCATCATGGCGAGCCACTCCTGGCCTGCCCGTTCGCTCATGGCATTCTGCTGCGCGAACACCATCTGACGGTCAGCAAGCGCCTTGTCTGTCTGGGCTCCCACAAGTGAAAGCAGCGCCAGCACGGCAAGGAGAATCATCACACAGGTAATAACGATTGTCAATGCGCCGGACCGGACCGGCTGTCTTGGCTTTTTCACATTCATGACGCCTGCTCCTTTGTCTGCGCATCTCCAGCTGTATCCTGATCCTGCTCACCGGCATCGCTTTCGGTCAGCTCTTCTGTCTCGATCTCGGAGATCAGGCTGAAATCGATCACCTCATCGCCGGACAGGATCACGTCCACATCATCCGGGAAATACTTCGCAGTGTCAAGCTGCGCGAGATCCTCCTGCTGGCTGTCGCTGTGGACGATACCGATGTTGCCCGTGATCATATATCCGGCGGGCCGGCTCTCACAGGTCATCAGCAGCGTAACCAGGTACGGGCCGTCCTCCGACATGTTCCCGCTCCCGTCAAAAGACAGGGAAACTGTCGTCTGCGGGTTCTCAACATCACTGTATTCATCGTTCACCGTGTCGATCAGCTCCTGCTGAGCCTGTCCGACCTCGCCCTCGCCCGCCTCGAACATGGTCACCACATTCATGGCGGCCTGGGCAGCCTCGGTCCTCCTGGCGGCATACCTTGACTTGGCTGCCGCGGCGCCGAAGATGCGGACCAGGATCGTGAGCATGAGAAGCAGAAGGAATGTCACGATCAGTGTCTCAATGAAGAACGCCCTGTTCTTTCTTGCCTTCATGAGGTCACCTCCTTTGCATGGAGGTAAATCCTGCGGACCCCGTCCCCGGTGGTAACCGTGGCGATATTATTCTCAACCAGGACCTGGAACAGATCTGTCTTCGCGATTTTCTCAGGCTCTGAGCTGATGCTGCCTTCCTGACCGGATGTGATGGACTCCATCAGATATCCGTCCTCAAGCCAGATCCTGGTCTGAAGGGGCTTTTCTCCTGTCGGATCCTGGATGATGAGAACATCGCCGTCCTCCCCGTGTTCGACCCTGAGCGAGCCGTTCTCGTCAGAAGCGGTAATCTTAGAGGCGGTATAACTCAGCGCTCCTCTCCGGTTCATATTGTCAGTACGGTTCATGGTGATCGAGTCAAAAAGACCACCCCCCATCGCGGAGAGAACCATGATCCCGATCAGCATGATGGCGAACAGGGCGACAACAAACAGGGAGGCAAAATCTATCTCCCGCCTGCCATCCTGAGACCTTCTGTTCATGCCGTTTCCCCCTTTATCTTCTCAGCGTAATCTGCACGTCCGGAAGCTGATTCTCAGATCCGGTTTCCAGAGATACGATATACTTCGAACCGTCATAGCGGATACCGTAATACTGCTCCAGGTAACTGATGCTCTCCGGATAGGTGCCCTCTATCGCGTAACACTGCACACAGGCTTCCGTGACATTCTTCCTCAGGCTCTCCACAGCCTGCCGGTTCATATCAAGATCCATGCGCGTGAAAAGGAGCACACCCAGCAGAAGAATGACCGTGACAGCCACAAGCACCGCCAGGATGCGTCCGGCCTTCCGCGCCGGCGTAACGCGGGGCCTGTCATGATAGATAACGTCTCTCATGGTTGACAACCCCCTTCAGGTCACACTGCCCCGAGAATACCGATCAGCGGAATCATGGTGCTCAGAAGCACGATTCCCACCGCGATCGTCAGAAATGCGGAGATCACGGGCTCGATCGAATCGATCAGGCTGTCCACTGCCTCATCCGCCTCAAGGGAGAAAGAGTTCGCAAGTTTTCCGAGCATCTGTTCCGTCTGGCCGGCCTTGACCGCGGACATGAACAGTCTCGCGTACAGGGGCTCGAACAGCCCCTTGTCATAGATCGCGCGGGAAAGACCGACATTGTCTTCCTTCATGTGCGTCCGGACCGCGTCGACCTTTGCCCTGGTCTCCGGGTCAGAGACAAGCTCCTGCGCGGCGGTGATGGAAGTGTCCACATCTGCGCCGCTGGCGACGAACAGATGGAGTACCTGTGTAAAATGAGCCAGTGAGAGCTTCGAGATTGCGTCCTTCGCGGGACCGAATTTCGAGAGGAACCCGACGGAAGAAGCGTTGTCCGCACCGTTTCCGCGCACGGTCCTGGCGGTCAGCAGTAAGAAGATGCCGAACACGATCGCGAGGATAAGGGCAACAACGCCGACCACATACGCAATCCGCAGATACACATAAGCGGAAGTGGTAAGCCCGCCCGCAAGGGACCGGTACACATTGGTAAAGACGGGAAGCACCCTGACCAGCAGAAGAACCAGAATCGCGGCGGTCAGGATCAGAAGGATCATGGGATAATTCACCGCGCTCTTCATCTTCCGCGCCAGGCGGTCCCTGCTCTCATAGTAATCGGCCAGACTCTTCAGGACGCTCTCGCTCTTTCCGGTCTTTTCTCCCGCGGCAAGCATCTTACATGCATGCTCCGGGAAATACCCGCTCTCCATCATGGCGGCGGACAGCTGGGGCTGGCCCGTCAGCATCCTGTTCTGCACGGCTTTCGCCGCATCGCGAAAATCATTCGCAGCAGCGTCGTCCGCCAGAAGGCCGACGGACTCCTCCGCGTCGATTCCCGCGGAGATCAGCATGGACATATTCCTGCAGAATATGCTCACTGCCAGATTTCCAAGTTCTTTCACTGCCATCTTCTCTCTTCCTCCATCGTGTTTCAGGTCTGCCAGAGGCAATCACATTATCTGTTATCATATCACAATGCACTGCGCATGTCACGGAAGAAAACGACATTCTCTACTTGCAGGGAGATTGAAAATAGAGGGCGGAACACTCACAAATACTTCTGTGAGCATTCTGCCCTCTGTCGATCAGCACATTGAAGCTTTCTTTATACTATCTCTTGATTTTTCCCTTGTATCCTGCTTTTCGTATCTTTCTCACCATCTTCTCATACTGGCCGCGGCTCATTCCCTTTACAACAATCGTCCGCACACGGCTGTTCCTGAACGCTCCCTTTTTTATAGCAAAAAGGTTTGCATTCGTTCCGGTCAATACCAGTTTCTTCACCTTAGACCCGGAAAACACTCTTTTCATGAACGTAATACTCGTAGCAGATTTCCTGAGGTTGATCTCAACCGTCCCTGCACTGGTATTTGAAAAAGCGCTGCTGGTGATCGAACAGACCGGTTTTGAAACCGCACCCCCGGCTGTATTAACCACGGCCGCTCCGGTGAGAAGGATAGTCTTTTCATTCGATTTGACTGTCCCGATGGCAACTGTTCCCTTTTCCCGGTACTCGATTTCCAGCGGGACAAGGCTCCCCTCATCATACGCATTCGTTGCATCCGCCGTGGAATACGTTACCTCCTTCAGTTCGCCTGCGTAGTCAGTCTGGCCGTCCCCATTGCATTCTTCCACGAACAGATATAGTTTGTCGGAGCTTCCGATATTAACTAAGAACGTATCCACCAGGATCGTTCCACTGGATGTATCCGCCAGTCTTCCATAGTAGGTAATCTTTCCTTCCGCGTTTTTGACAATTCCGGAAACATACCTGTTGCTGCCTGTAGAGGCTTCGGAATACGGTATTGACAGGAGATTCCCCTTCAGGGATGCATTTCCCAGACTCAGGTTTAACGATTCGTCCAGCAGTGTCAGCTTCCATTGGTCTGTGTTTGAGGGAGTATTCTCTGTCAGGCCTGTCACGCCTGATATGTCTGAAAGCTTTCCTCCCTTCGCCGCTGAGGAAAAAAGCACTTTTGTCTTGTCCAGATTGAAAGCAGGGCGTGCCGCGAAGTCCCCTCTGGTGAGATCCTGGATCATTCTGACATTATTTTTGATCTCTTCCGGCAGCTGGGAAGTGTCAATGTCAAGATTCACCCGGTAGACAGACGCCAGCACTGTTTTTCCATCCTTATAGACAGCTCCGACCGCGGAAACTCCCTTCGGCCTGGAGCTTTTCTTCGGAGAACGCAGAAGCCAGACAGCTTCCTGCCCGTTATACCTGGCTGCCCTCTCACTGGAAGGATAAAAGAATATCTCGGCCTCCTCGGCAGAGAGGAAAAAGATTTCTTCTCCGGAGAGGGTCATCGGATCAAACTGAAAGTTCCAGTCAATCGTGTGGTATTCACCGCCATCACTCAGACTCGTTTTCAGAACCGCATTCTGCTCTGAGGGTGTCATCGCGCCTTTATAGAAGTCCTGGCACCAGGCACGCGCATTGCTTCCCATCCAGTCAGTGGAATTATCTCCATCGTTCCGGAAAGAAAGCCCGCCTCCACTCTGGTTCTTTCCAAGAAGATCCCTGGATACCAGATACATGCCCGAAGGGTTCTGGTTGTTTGCCTGATTTTTATTCACCACCAGCCAGGGTATTGCATTCCCTGCTGTCATTCCGTCAAATGCCGCGCTGTCAGTGGTTTTTCCCATGTAGATCACCTGATTCTTTGAAACAGCGCTGACACCTTCACACAGGTCTGCAGCCGCGCTTGCTGTAACAGAACCCGCCCACAGTCCCAGCAGCATGCACAGAATAAATAAAGACAGCTTCCACCTTGACAAGTCTTTCCCTGGTTCTCCTGCCATCGATCGATTCTCTCTCATTTTGTGACCTCCGCTCCTTTCCATGCCGTGAGTATAATCATTAAATCACAATCTCACCCTCTTTGGCGTTTCTGAGTTTTTCCCTGAAATACTCCATCAGCTCCGGCGTCCTCCAGCTGCCAAGAAAATGATGGATCGCACGGGTATCTGGCGTTACGTGAATGGTTCCGTCATTTTCCACTGTCGGACAAAGCACCTCGTTCGGATACAGCACCATGCCGTCATCCGTGATCTGCCTTTCGTTGACAAGCCTGATCCCGCGTGCCAGGCATTGCTCTGTCAGGAATTTGGCGATGGGTGTGACATCCTCTTCGCCATCCTTACCGATGTATTCCCGTGATTCGAACTGATCGATCAACGGCTCGAAAAAAGGGTTATTCTTTTCTGTAGCGATGACAGCGCTGGTGATACCAAAAACAAGCTCTCCGCGCTTGAAAGAGAGGAACGCATGGTCATTCAGCATATCGTCAAGGGTTCTTATGAGTTCCATATCCGTATCGAGATAGATGCCGCCATACTGATCAAGAACTTTCAGTCTCACATAATCCGTAACAAAAGCCCATCTTTTCTTTTCATAGGCCTGCTCTGCGTACCTGCACTGCCCAAGATCAAAGCTGTCTTCGTCCCATCTCATAATTTCATAGTCGGGACAGACCTTCTGCCAGGTATCCATACAATACTTTATCTTCTCGTCATACTCTCCATGTCCAAACCAGCAATAATGAATGATTTTCGGAATCATGTCTTTTACTCTCCTCCCTGAAAGCACTTTTCAGATGCCCGACTCACCGGCGTCTTCCAGGACGCCATATGGTGTCTCTTTTCATCAAATCCCGTCAAAGATTTCTCTTTTCTGAAGCAGTTCATCGATATAAGGAATCAGTTCCGTCCTGGCCATATGTACGTCAAAATCAAGGACTTCTTTGGGCATATTCTTCGACACCACAGGTCCCACTGCCATCTTAAGAATAGAAAGGCGATACAGGATTCCATCTATCTGATCCAGCTCCTCCTGACTCTTTCCGGTAAAAACGGAAGAAAGCGTTTTTTTCCAGAGCTTCGTGATCAGTTCTTTCCCCATTCCGGTATTCTGCTCTGCAAGCGGACCGTTCAGTTCCAGCAGAAGCCGCTGTGTTACCGCAGTAGAGATCAGATCGAACACAGGATGTCCATAGGATACGTCCGCCATGTCTATCAGCAGAAGGCCATCATCGCCCATCATGATATTTCCGGCATGAAAGTCTCCATGCAGGATCACATCTCCATCCGGAAGACCATCTACAAGATCCATAAGCCTGGAGAGTTCAGCCTCTTCATACCAGTCAGAACAGTCCTGAATATACTTTCTGTAGATATCTTTGACAAACATAAACTGTTCTTTATTCGCTACCGTATGGTGGATATCCGAATACAGCCGGACATATTCCTCTGACAATTCATCGAACTGTTCCGGGTGATCCCGCAGGGTATGTGCCAGAGAGTCCGTTACAATCGATTCGAATACGGTTCCATAGCAATTTCCGACTTTCACAACGTCGTATGCGATCACAACAGGCAATCCCAGCATCAGCATCATCTTGGAGGCTTCGTCTTCTCTCTTTATGACAGAAAGATCTGCATCCTCCGAATATACTTTGATGACCTGTTCATCATCACGGTATACCGTTCCATTGGATCCTTTTCCGATGATGTCAAGATTATCTACAGAAAGCTCACGCATGGCAGGGTTCACCGTAAACACCCTGTCAAATCCGGTTTCCCTGAGAACATCTGCCACACCGCTCTGTACAGAGTCCAGAATGATCTGTCTGGATTCTTTCTTCTGAAGATTAATCAATCCTCTCAAACCAACGCTGGAAATGTAACTCAGATCGTTAAAATCCAGTATCAGCTGCCCATCCGGACACTGGCTCCTGAGCGCATTGATCTCTTCAAATACCTCCCTGGCGTTCTGGGCATTGATCATGCCGGCCACCTGAATGACGAGTTCATTTTCGTCATATGATTTTTTTTGAATCAAAGTTTCCATTCCATCTCCCTCTGTATCTTTCATTCTCGGGCATCATGTCTGATTTTACCCGGCTCCTGTCCGGGCTTTTCCTCTATTCCCAGCTTATACTGTTCAGCTTAAGCTGTTCCCGGCGCTTCACCTCGTACGGTATTTCCAGCTCCGAAAGTTCCTGTGTGAATGTGCGAAAAAGCCTCTGATCCTCAAAGCTCTGCAGAAATGACAGATAGAATCTGTGTTTGAAACACTGCAGTTCGCATACAACATCTGTGACGCCCGGATCAGCCAGACTATAGAGTTCCTCTATATACGCATTCAGCTGTTCAAAGCCTCTGCTCTTCGAATAGGATACTGTCGCTGTAAATCTTGGCAGGGCAGCTTCTTTCGCAACCCAGTCCATCTTCTCCTCCAGCGGAAGCGTCTTCATCTTTTCAAAACGCGTCTTGACAGTTTTAAGGTACCAGAGGGAATTCTCCGGCTGGGTCTGCAGCATCAGCTTTCCACGTGTGATGGTACAGGCTTTCCTGAGATCTTCCTTCTCCCGGCTTTTAGGGAAATCGATCTTCGCCGTGCTGGCAAACATTCTGTAATTATCATAGTTCCCAAGCATTGCCTTATGGTCGACCCCTATTGCTATGCTGATCGTCTTTTCACTCTCCGGATCAATCCTTCTGATGGCCCTTGCGATCAGAACCGCAAACAATGCGTTCGGGCTTGCATCGTTTTCCCGGCAGCAGCGCATGACTTCATCTTCCGGCAGCCATAACTGGAAGCAATGATCATCCCGGACGTTTTCAGGATTCAATCTGTAGAAGTCGGTGACCGGTTTTACCTGATAAAAAGGTGCTTCTACCGCATCAATGTCCAGACTGGCAAAGGGATCACCGGTTTCCGTCTCCGGAATCACCTGTCCCGGCAGCCTGTATCCGGCAAAGTCCGGCACATCGCCCCTCTTCCGGCTGAGATAAAGGAAAAGAAGGCTTTCCAGATAAGGCGTGAATCCTGCGCCATCCGTGAGATAATGGTTGATCTCCACAGCCAGCCGTCTGCCCTCATACTTCATTGTCATCAGATGATAATTGGATTCTTCCGTATTGAATGTCACCGGCTCCCAGGTGTTGCGGACCGTTATGGGGAGTGGATTCGGAACCACGATGATATCATTCTCCGTCTTCCTGGCACGGACATAGAAGTAAGGGAACCGTTCTCTCAGGACCTGGGCCACTTCAGAAAGGATTCTTCCATCCACTTCCTCTTTCAGCACTGCCTCGAACCTCATTGTATTCGGGTATTCCTTTGAGCTTATGTATAGAATCGGATCATAATACTCCGACATATCGCCTCCTGCCTTCTGTGTATCCTGTTTTATACTCGCGAACGAAATTCTTTTCCGTTTTGGACGATTTCACTATGGCATCAGGACTCCGTCAGCTTCGCTGACACCTCATGC